>JAGWVX010000289.1 GCA_018970685.1 Alphaproteobacteria bacterium
TCGCGCACGACGCTGCGCAGCGCCGCATCCGTCAAAGCCTGGTAACCGATAAAGTCCTTCGCCATTTCTGCCGCCCGAGTATGCGCAGGAGACTAATCGCAGAGGCCCACGAGTCAATGCAAACCGCCGTGGCATGCTGCGGCGGAGACAATCCTCTTGAGCCCGAAGGGCGGGAAGAGTACCTCACTGGCGGAAATGACAATTTTATGGAAATCGCGACCGTGAGGGCCGGCTTGCGAATGGGCCCGAACGAAGAATGAGTGAAGCGCCTGATTCTGTTGTTCCGGTTCCGCCGGAAGAACCGCCCAGCAAGACGACCGCCGCAGGCATGACGCGCGCGCCCAGCGCGCTGGCGTTGTTGAAAGTCTTCCGCCATCGCAATTACCGGCTGTTCTTCGCCGGACAGCTGGTCTCGCTGATGGGCACCTGGATCACCTCGGTGGCGCAGGGCTGGCTGGTCTACCGGTTGAGTCATTCGCCTTTCCAGTTGGGCTTGGTCGCCTTTGCCGGGCAGGTTCCGGTGTTCTTCGTCGCGTCTTTCGGCGGGATGATCGCCGACCGCGTCGACCGGCGCCGGCTGCTGGTGGTGACGCAGGCCTTGTCGATGCTCGAATCGCTGGCGCTGGCGGTCCTCACCTTGCTCGGCGTCATCCGGGTTTGGGAGATCGTGCTGCTGGCGCTGTTCCAAGGCACGGTCAACGCCTTCGATATTCCCACGCGGCAGGCCTTCACCATCGACATGGTCGGGCGGCAGGATCTGCGTTATGCGATTTCGCTCAACTCGATGATGTTCAACCTGGCGCGCATCCTGGGTCCGACGGTCGCCGGCCTTCTGATCGCCGCGGCGGGCGAGGGCGTCTGCTTCAGCATCGACGCGGCGTCCTATGGCGCCGTTCTGGTGGGGTTGTTGCTGATGGCGGTGCCGCGCCATGCTTCGCGAACGACCGGCCGGCCGCTGCAAGAGATCAAGGACGGCTTTTCCTACACCTGGAACTCGCCGCCGATCCGCAATCCGCTGCTGCTGGTGGCGGCTTGCGCCGCCTTCGGCGTTTCCTTCATGTCGCTGATGCCCGCGGTGGCGCGCGACGTTCTGCATGAGGGCTCCGAAGGCCTCGGTTTCCTGATGGCGTCGGTCGGCGTGGGCGCGCTGTTCGGGGCTTATGCCCTGGCGCGCGTGCCCGACCGCTATCTGACGCTGGCGCCGGCGGCGGCCGCCGCCGGTTTCGGGCTGTCCATTATCCTGTTCGCGCATTCGCACTGGCTGCTGTTGTCGATGGGGCTGCTGCTGCCTGCCGCGTTCGGCCAAATGCTGCTGGGCGGCTCGACCAACACCATCATTCAGACCCTGTCGGAGGATCGTTTCCGCGGCCGGGTGATCGCGTTCTACACCATGAGTTTCATGGGCATGATGCCGTGGGGCGCGCTGGCGCTCGGCTGGCTGGCAAGCCGCATCGGCATCAGCGAAGCGGTGACCTTGGGCGGTTCGATCTGCGTCATAGCGGCGGTGACGGCGTATTATGCCGGTGGCCATCCCCGCCTCCGGCACGGTCACGCTGTCGGAAAATAAGAAGAAAGGGCCGCCGTCGGAATTAAGTGGGGGGCTTCTGTTGCCCGGCGCCCCCCGAGCCGCGCTTATCTAACTAGAAGTTAGGCAGCGAGGGCCATTTCATTATCGTTGGCACCTATACGAGTAGCCCGATAACGGCGGATACCATACCGAGCGAAAGGTCTGCCTTTACACGTCCGTCGATCCTGTTTCGCCCCCGTATTCCCTTTTCTGAAGGGAGAATGGTGGAGGCGCCGGGTACCGCCCCCGGGTCCGGGCCGCTTATTACGCAGTCGTTTATCGCCATAGTCCGGGCAAGCCCGAACGGGCGTAATATAAGCGTCGCCGGTTAAGACTCCTAGGCCTTGACGGTTCTTTTTTTTGTAACTACAATTAAATGAAGATCGAATTTGACCCGGCCAAAAGCGAGAAGAACGCGCGCGAGCGCGGACTGCCGTTTGAATTAGTGGAGAGTTTTGAATGGGAAACTTGTCAGACACAGAACGATGTTCGTTTTGCTTATCCGGAGCCGCGTAGAGTCTCGGTGGGGTTTATAGGCCGACGGCTGCATGTCGTTTGCCATACGCCCATCGAAGGCGGCATCCGTGTCATCGGTTTCCGCAAAGCAAACAAACGAGAGATTCGAAATTATGAGAAAAAGAAAACCGCTGACTGATGCAGAGGGCGAAGTCCGTGAATTGACGGCCGAGGACTTCCGGCATATGCGCCCGCTGAGCGACTTTCCGGAACTCGCCGAACTCGTGCGCAAACGCGGCGAACGCGGCCCGCAGAAGGCGCCGACCAAGCAGCAGGTGACGCTCCGGCTCGACCGCGACGTTCTGGATCGATTCCGTTCCACCGGTCCCGGCTGGCAGGGCCGGATCAACGAAGCGCTGCGCAAAGCGCGGGTGGGATAGGCGGAGACGGTGCATTAGAGTGCGCATGGAATCGGTGGGCCAGCGATAACGACATGCGCCAATACCTCGACCTGATGGATCGCGTGCTGAAAACCGGCGTGGAGAAGCGCGACCGCACCGGCACGGGCACGCTGTCGGTGTTCGGCCATCAGATGCGCTTCGACCTGGCCGAAGGCTTTCCGCTGGTCACCACCAAGAAAGTCTTCACCAAGGCCGTCATCTACGAGCTGCTGTGGTTTCTGCGCGGCGAGACCAATGTGCGCTGGCTGCAGCAGCACGGCGTCACCATCTGGGACGAATGGGCGGACGCGAACGGCGAACTCGGCCCCGTCTACGGCCACCAGTGGCGCTCCTGGCCGCGCGATCATTCCGGCACCATCGACCAGATCGCCGAGGTGGTCGCTGCCGTCGAGCGCAATCCTGATTCGCGCCGGCTGATCGTCACCGCCTGGAACCCGGCCGATATCCCCAAGATGGCGCTGCCGCCCTGCCATTGCTTGTTTCAGTTCTATGTCGCGAACGGGCGGCTCTCCTGTCAGCTCTATCAGCGCTCCGCCGACATCTTCCTCGGCGTGCCGTTCAACATCGCGTCTTACGCGCTGCTCACCTTGATGGTGGCGCAAGTGACAGGTCTGAAACCCGGCGAGTTCGTCCACACCTTCGGCGACGCGCACCTCTATCTCAATCACCTCGAGCAGGCGCGCGAACAGCTGTCGCGCACGCCTTATCCGCTACCTACAATGCGTATCGATCCGTCGGCCGGCGACATCTTCAAGTTCAAATACGAGGACTTCGAACTCGAGAACTACCAGGCCCATCCGCACATCAAGGCGGAGGTGGCGGTGTGAGCGGCATCGAAATCCGTCCCGCCGTCCCCGCCGACGCCGCGCTGATCCTCTCCTTCATCCGCGATCTGGCGGCTTACGAAAAGCTCTCGCATGAGGTGACCGCCACCGAAGCCGAGGTGCGCGCCAAACTGTTCGGCGCCGGCCCGCGCGTCTTCTGTAACATCGCCGAGGCGGACGGCGAGCCCGCCGGTTTCGCCGTCTGGTTCTTCAATTTCTCCACCTTCCTCGGCAAGCACGGTCTTTATCTCGAGGACCTTTTCGTACGTCCGCAATTCAGAGGCAGAGGCATTGGCAAGGCCTTGCTCGTGCATCTGGCCCGCCATGCGGTGGCCGAGGGTTGCGGGCGGCTGGAATGGTGGGTACTCGACTGGAACGCCCCGGCGATCGACTTCTACAAATCGCTCGGCGCGGAGCCGATGTCGGACTGGACGGTGTTCCGCGTCGCCGGCGGCGCTCTTGAAAGGCTGGCGAAGGCATGACCGCGCTCTCTATCCGCCCCGCGCAGGCCGGTGACGAAGATTTCGTCTATGCAACGCTCTACGGTCTCGCCGAATACGAAAAGCTGCTGCATCGCTTCTTCGTCTCGCGCGAGACCATCGCCCGCGATTATTTTTGCGCCAACCCGCTGATCCATTGCGCGCTGGCGTTCGAAGATGGCCGGCATGTCGGCGGCGCCACCTGGTTCTGGACCTATGCCGGCTTCGCGGCGGCGCGCGGTCTTTATATCGAAGACCTGTTCGTCGCGCCGCAGATGCGCGGC
>JAGWVX010000290.1 GCA_018970685.1 Alphaproteobacteria bacterium
GGGTTCCGGACAGCCTCGCTTTGCTCGACTTCCGGGATGACAGGCCTTGCTTCGGAAGAAGGGCGGACGAAACAAAAATGGCCGGGACATCGCCCGGCCATTTTCGAAACAGCGAAAAACGAGGGATTACTCGTCGGCCGTCCCGCCTTCGGCCGCGGCTTCGCCGTCCTCCTTCGGACCGGCGCCTTCCTCGAACAGGGCCTCGGCCGCCATGACGGCTTCTTCGGCTTCCGTCTTTTCCGAGAGAACGTCTTCGCCGCGCGCCTGACGCTCGGCTTCGTCCTCCGTGCGCGCGACGTTGACGGTCACGGGAACGCGAACTTCGGGATGCAGCACCACGAACACCGGCACCAAGCCGATGTTCTTGATGGCCTTGTCCAGCGGCACCTGGGTGCGCGAGACGGTGAAGCCGCCGGCGGTGATCGCATCGGCGATATCGCGCGGCGACACCGAGCCGTAAAGCTGGCCGCGGTCGCCCGCCTGGCGCAGCAGAACGAAGATCTTGCCGCTCAACTTGGCCGACACGGCCTCGGCGTCTTTCTTGCGTTCGAGGTTGTTGGCTTCGAGCTGCGCCTTCTGGGTGGTGAAAAATTCGCGGTTGGCCTTGGTGGCGCGCAGAGCCTTCTTCTCGGGCAGGAGATAGTTGCGGGCGAAGCCGTCCTTCACCTTCACCTCGTCGCCCATCTGGCCGAGCTTTTCGACGCGTTCGAGCAGGATCACTTGCATGGCCGTTCTCCTTACTCGACGACGTAGGGCAAGAGCGCCATGAAGCGCGCGCGCTTGATCGCATTGGCGAGCAGACGCTGCTTCTTGGTCGACACCGCGGTGATGCGCGACGGCACGATCTTGCCGCGCTCGGAAATGAAGCGCTGCAGCAGCTTGGTGTCCTTGTAATCGATCTTGGGCGCGCCCGCGCCGGAGAACGGGCAGGTCTTCTTGCGGCGGAAGAAAGGCCGGCGCTGGCCGCCCGCTCCGCCGTGTCCGCCCTCGCGGTCGCCGCGCTCGCCGCGATCGCCATGGTCGCGGTGCCCGCCACCGCCGTGTCCGCCTGCATAGCTCATTGTGCGACCTCCTCGGCAACGCCTTCCGTCTTCGCGCCTTCCGGCTTGTCGTCGCGGCGGTTCTTGTTCGAGGACACCTCGAACGCATCGACCTTCACGGTGAGATAACGCAGCACGTCTTCGTTGATCTTGAGCTGGCGCTCGAGCTCGACGACGGCCTTCGACGGCGCATTGATGTTGAGGAGCACGTAATGCCCCTTGCGGTTCTTCTTGATGCGGTAGGCGAGGCCCCGAAGGCCCCAATATTCCTGCTTCTCGACCTTGCCGCCTTCGCCTTCGACGATGGTTTTGAGGTGGGTGGCGAGCGCGTCGACCGCCTGCGCGCTGATATCCTGGCGCGCGATCAGGAGATGCTCGTAAAGAGCCATATCCACTTCCCTTGTTGGGCTGCGGTGCAAGCGGGCCGGGTTAAGCCCTTGATCTCACATCGGATCGCCGGGAAACGCACCATGCGCATACCGGCCCAGGGCCGGCCCGGCGACCGCAGCCGCCATGAAGGCGGGGCGTATAGCGGAAAGGGGCAGGGGAGGCAAGGGAGGGAAAAAAGCCAGTATTGTGCCGATTTAGCTGGCCGTAACTATGTGTTTGCCATGACCGATGTGTTTAGGGCAGAGGCAGCCAATTGCATACGCCTCTAGGAGCGCGCTCTGTCTCGAACCCGGGACCGCTATGCACCGAAACGAATAGCGTCCGCGAAGCTGCCGACCTTTCTTCTTCTTTCTGTTCTCAAAGTGCTTTTGAGTGAAGGACGATTGGCCTTGCAAATGGTTGCGTAGTCGCTGGCGCAGACCATTCTTTCCGCGCGGTGTGCTCCCAACGTGAGCGACGTCACCGCCAGGAGAGTAAATGACGTAAACGCCTCTCTCGTTTGGCGCATCTGGTGGACCACTCGCCGGGAATGTCTGGCAGTTTGCTCTTTTGAGATTTGCAAATAGTTTCCTTATGGCTTTTTGCTCGTGGCTAAGTGCCATCGCGATCCCCTCATTCGTCATGGCCGCCCTTGAGGCGGCCATCCAGTCGCCGCGCTGCGGCGCAAGACTCTTTGTTTCGCGGGATGGCCGGGTCAAGCCCGGCCATGACGAACTAAAGGAATAAGCTCCAGGCGATTCCAAAAAGACGTGGGCGCTGTCGATGACGGCAGCGCCCCTCAAGGCCTGGGCGTTTAGCTCCAAGGCCGACCGGCCTGGCGGGCAGGCCCGTCTTTGCGCCTCATCTGCCCACTGGGAGCGAGGCGAGAAAAAGTATCCTCCCGCTTCGACGCGGCGTCAAGAAAAAGCGTGCGACATAAGGGTTTTCCGTTATTGCGTCGCAGCCTTGCGCGTTGTCAAAGACTGATCGAGGCATCCGGATTATCCAGCGATAATGAGCACTTCCGCCGACATGTTTTCCGCCCGCGTGCCGCGCTACACAAGCTATCCGACGGCGCCGCATTTCCACGCCGGCGTGACGAGCGAAACGTTCCGCGGCTGGCTCGGCGATCTTCCGAAAGGCATGCCGCTGTCGCTCTACTTGCACGTGCCGTTCTGCGACACGCTGTGCTGGTTCTGCGGCTGCCACACCAAGATCGTGAATCACTATTCGCCGCTGGCCTCCTATCTCGACGTGCTGATGAAAGAGATCGAAGCCGTCGCGGCGGTGGTGGGGCGCGGCCATCCGGTGACGCATATCCACTGGGGCGGCGGCTCGCCGACCATGCTGTCGCCCGGCGACGTGCGCAAGCTGGCGGGTACGCTGCGCTCGCATTTCGCATTCGCGGCCGACGCCGAGTTCGCCATCGAGATCGATCCGCGCGGTCTCAAGGACGAGATGATCGCGGCGCTGGCCGATGCCGGCGTCAACCGCGCCAGCATCGGCGTGCAGGATTGCGACGACACGGTGCAGCGCGCCATCAACCGCATCCAACCCTTCGAGGCGACGCGCAGCGCGGTGGAGCGCTTGCGCGCCGCGGGCATCGGGGCGCTCAACATCGATTTGATCTACGGCCTGCCGCATCAGACGCAGGAGAAGATCGCGCGCACCATCGAGATGTCGCTGACGCTGGCGCCGCAGCGCTTCGCGGTGTTCGGCTACGCGCATGTGCCGCATTTCAAGAAGCATCAGCAGCTGATCGACGAGAAGGCGCTGCCCGACGCCGAGGAGCGCCTGGCGCAGTTCGAACTGGCGCATGCGCTGCTCAGCAGCAGCGGCTATGTGGCGATCGGGCTCGACCATTTCGCACGGCCCGGCGACCCGCTGGCCGTGGCGCAGAAGGCCGGCAGGCTGGCGCGCAATTTCCAGGGCTACACGACGGACGATGCACCAGCCCTCATCGGGCTGGGCGCGTCCTCCATCAGCGCCTTGCCGCAGGGTTATGCGCAAAACCTGCCCGAGGTGCCGGAATACCGCAAAGCGATCCTGGCGGGCGCGTTGGCCGTGGCGCGCGGCATCGCGCTCTCGGACGACGACCGGCTGCGCCGCGCCGTCATCGAGAAATTGATGTGCGATCTCGAAGTCGATCTGGATGCGGTGGCGAAGCCGTTCGGCAAATCCGCCGCCGACTTCCATGACGAACTCGACGCGCTCGCACCGCTCGCGGCGCAGGGCTTCGTCGAATGCGACGGATCACATGTGCGTGTTGCGCCGGAGTCCAGAGCCGCCGTTCGGTTGGTGGCGGCCGCGTTCGACCGCTACTTGAATCAAGGAAACGCCGTCCACGCCGTCGCCGTGTAGTTCCCAGGGGTTGACGAGACCGTTCATCGCAGGATGGATGGTACCGGTAACGGCGGGGAACGCGCATGGCCAGGGAACGGGACGTCTTCGCCAAGGCGGCGCTGCGGCTTCTACCGCTCATGGCGCTGCTCTACGTGGTCAACATCCTCGACCGCGTGAACGTCGGCTTCGCCGCGCTGGAGATGAACAAGGATCTCGGGATCGGCCCCGAAGGATTCGGATTCATCGGCGGCGTTTTCTTCATCGGCTATTTCATCTTCGAGATTCCCTCCAATGTGATGCT
>JAGWVX010000291.1 GCA_018970685.1 Alphaproteobacteria bacterium
CGCGAGGCGGCGCTGACGCTGCAGCAGGGCGGCGGCATCGGCTACGAGTTCTCGCCGCTGCGGCCGAAAGGTGCGCGCGTCGCCGGTGTCGGTGCAGATGCATCCGGACCGGTTTCCTTCATGGATGTGTGGGACGCGATGTGCCGCACCATCATGAGCGCCGGCAGCCGACGCGGCGCGATGATGGCGACGTTGAACTGCGACCATCCCGATGTGGAAGAGTTCATCACCGCCAAGCGGACACCCGGCCGGCTTTCCATGTTCAATCTCTCGGTGTTGGTGACGGATCGCTTCATGGCTGCAGTGCGGGATGATGCCTCCTGGGACCTGGTGTTCGACGGACGTGTGTACAAGACGTTGCGCGCCCGCGAGTTGTGGGACCGCATCATGCGCTCGACCTACGAGTATGCGGAACCAGGCGTTATTTTCATCGACCGCATCAACGAACAGAACAACCTCGCCTATTGCGAGACGATCCGGGCGACCAATCCCTGCGGCGAGCAGCCGCTGCCGCCTTACGGCGCCTGTCTACTGGGCTCGGTCAATCTTGCCAAGCTGGTGAAGAACCCGTTTGAGGACGACGCGGAGCTCGATCTGGAGGCACTGGCCGAACTGACGCGGACAGCCGTGCGTATGCTCGACGACGTGATCGACATCTCGCGCTTTCCGCTGGAGGCGCAGCGCGCCGAGGCCGTCGCCAAGCGGCGCATCGGACTTGGCATCACCGGGCTTGCAGACGCGCTGATCTTCAGCCGCGTGAAATACGGCTCAGTGGAAAGTCTCGTGCTGATCGAGACGTGGCTTGCCACGCTCAGTCAGGCGGCGTATCGGGCGTCCGCCGAACTGGCTCGCGAGAAAGGCGCCTTCCCGCTTTTCGATCATGACGAATATCTGGCGCGGCCCTTCGTGCAGCGCCTGCCGGAAGACATCCGCGCTGCCATTGCAGAACACGGCATCCGCAACGGCCTGCTGACTTCGATTGCGCCGACCGGCACGATCTCGCTGTTCGCCGGCAACATCTCGAGCGGAATCGAGCCGGTTTTTGCCTATACCTACAGCCGCCGCGTGTTGCTACCGGACGGCACGCACAGCGAGGAGACCGTCAGCGATTATGCCGTTCGAACCTTCCGCGCCAAGTATGGGGAGGATACCGCGTTGCCGGACTATTTCGTCAGCGCCCAGACCTTGGCGCCTGAGGATCATCTGGCGGTGCAGGCCGCGGCGCAGAAATATATCGACAGCTCGATCTCCAAAACCATCAACGTGCCGGCGGCGATATCCTTCGAGGCCTTCAAGGACATTTACCTGCGCGCTTACGAATTAGGCTGCAAAGGTTGCACCACCTATCGCCCGAATGCGGTGACGGGCGCAGTGCTCGCTACGACGGAGACGCCCGCGCCGGAGCCGATTTCCGGCGATAACGACGAACCGCAGCTGCCGCTCGAACTGCCGCCGCGGCCGCGCGAAGGCGGCGGCATCGTCTATATGACGCGGCCATTGGACCGGCCCGAGGTTCTGCTCGGCCAAACCTACAAGATCAAATGGGCGGATGCCGACCACGCCTTCTACATCACGATCAACGACGTGGAGAAGGACGGCCGCCGCAGGCCTTTCGAGGTGTTCATCAATTCCAAGAACATGGAAGCCTATGCTTGGACGCTGGCATTGACCCGCATGATCTCCGCGGTATTCCGCCGCGGTGGCGACGTATCTTTCGTCGTGGATGAGCTCAAGGCCGTGTTCGATCCGCGCGGCGGGCAGTGGATGGAGGGTCATTACGTGCCTTCGTTGCTGGCGGCCATCGGCGACGTTATCGAACGGCATCTGGTGGCGATCGGCTTCATTGCCCCGCGCGATGGCGTATTGGGCGGCGACGAACGGCGCGTCGCGGCGATGGCCGCCGAGGGTGCGCCGGCCAGGTTGTGTCCGCGTTGTTCCTCGCCCAGCTTTGTCAAGCTGGAGGGTTGCGATTCTTGTCTTTCCTGCGGCTATTCGAAGTGCAGCTAGAAGACCTAGAATAGCGGTCGCATGAAATATTCCAGCCGGTTCTTCCTCTACGCACCATTGAGCCTATTCCTGACCCTTTTCCTGGGCGTCGGGGTACACTGGTGGCTGGCGGCTTCGGCGTTGTCGAAGCAGTTGGAGGCGTTGAACGGAAGCGACCTCGCGCCGGGCGTCACGATGCGTTTTTCTTCGCGAACGATCAGCGGGTTTCCGTTTACGCTGGACACCGTGTTTCGCGGCACGTCCTTCCGCATCGACACGCCTCACGGTCCCGCGGAATGGCGGCCGCAGAAATTCGCCATGCACACGCTCACCTATGGCCGTGCCGAAACCATTTTCGAAGCGGCGGGCCGCCAGGAATTGCGCTGGACCAGGGACGACGGCAGCAAGCGGACGTTGGTCTTCGACGTCGGCGCCTTGCATGCCAGCGCCATTGAGGACCGCACCGGCCCTACTCGTTTCGACTTGGACCTCGTCGGTTTCGGCTCGAAGGCGTTCACCGCGCAGCGCCTGCAGCTTCACATCCGCCGCGACCTCCCGCGCGACGCCCTCGATCTTGTGGTCTCGGCAGACGGCGTGCGCTTTTCGGCGGCAGACAGTCCGAACCTGGGAAATCAGGTTGCCAAGGCGCGCTTCGAGGGCGTGATCGGCAAAGCGGCTGCCTTCGACGCATTGCTGGCCGGCGCCGAGCGTTGGACGGATGCCGTCGAACGTTGGCGCCGGTTTGGCGGCACACTGCATGCCGACAGTTTCCGGCTGAAGTGGCCCGAGCTGACCGCGAGCGGTCAAGGCACCTTGTCGTTGGATGACACACATCGGCCGCAGGGCACGCTGAATTTCAAGATTACCGGTATCGCCGCTTTCCAAGAACATGCGACAGAACGGCGCTTGGCGCGCGGACCGAACACCGGCCTTGCGGGCGCATTGCTTGACCACGCAGCGGCGGATAACGGCGAACACGCCGACGCCGTGCTCGGATTCGCAGACGGTGCAGTGTCATTGGATGGCGAACCCGCAGACACCGTCACGCCGCTCTATTAGCCCGGCTTTTTGCTGCGGCCGAAATTGGGCGCCGCCGTGTCTTGGCCGGCGTCGACGATGGATCTCCGGATCGCGCGCGTGCGCGTGAACAGGTTGAACAACGCCTCACCGTCGCCCCAGCGGATGGCGCGCTGCAAGGCGCTCAGGTCCTCGCTGAATCGTCCCAATACTTCGAGCACCGCTTCGCGATTGTTGAGGAAAACATCGCGCCACATCGTGGGATCCGATGCCGCGATACGGGTGAAATCGCGAAAACCGCCGGCGGAATATTTGATGACCTCGCTTTTGGTGACGGCCTGAAGATCGTCCGCCGTACCGACAATGTTGTAGGCGATCAGATGCGGCAGATGAGAGGTAATTGCCAGCACCAGATCATGGTGGCGCGCATCCATTACTTCCACGTCGCTGCCGAGACGGTGCCAGAACGTCTTCAGTCTCTCGAGCGCGGCCGCATCGGTTCCCGGCAGGGGCGTGAGGATGCACCAGCGGCCGTCGAACAACTCGGCGAACCCCGCTTCGGGACCGGACTGTTCGGTGCCGGCGATCGGGTGCGCCGGAATGAAATGCACACCTTCCGGCACATGCGGCCCGACATCGCGTATCACGGCGCTCTTGACCGAACCGACATCGGTCACGGTCGCGCCAGGTTTCAGATGCGGCGCGATTTGCTCGGCGAGAACGGCATAAGCGCCTACCGGCGTCGCCAGCACGACGAGATCGGCGTCCTTCACGCAGTCCGTAACGTCGTCATGCAGCGAATCGGCAAAACCGATGGCGCGCGCCTTCTCCAGCGTCTCCGTACGGTGGCTATAGCCCGCGATGCGAGAAGCCACACCGTCGCGCCGCATGGCATGAGCCATCGACGAACCGATCAGGCCGACGCCGATCAACGCGACCTTGTCATAGACTGGAGAATTGCTCACGGCCCCCTCATGAAATCTGCAAGTGCCGCGGCGACCCGGCGATTGGCGTCTTCGG
>JAGWVX010000292.1 GCA_018970685.1 Alphaproteobacteria bacterium
ATGGCCGGCTTCTGGCAAAGCCGGTTCGACGACCTCGAAGACTTGCTGAAAAGGATGGACCAATGAGCGAGACTATCGCGGTGCGTTCCCTCGTCGTCGAACGGATCATGCCGCACCCGCCCGAAAAAATCTGGCGCGCGCTCACGCAACCGCATTTGATCGAAGAGTGGCTGATGAAGAACGACTTCCGAGCTGTCGAGGGCCACCGCTTCAATCTTCGAAGGAACCCTCAGCCCGACGTGAACGTCGTTGTCGACTGTCGGGTGCTGGCTATCGAACCGAACAAGACGCTGTCTTACACGTGGGAGGCCATGGGTCTCGAGAGCGTCGTCACCTGGACTCTCACCCCGACCGGCACGGGGACGCACCTGCGCATGGAGCAGTCGGGTTTCCGGCCGGATCAGAAGCAGGCTTACGGAGGTGCCAAGGGCGGGTGGCAGAAGTTCTTTGCAAGCCTGGAGCAGGTCCTGGGGCGGATGGATTGAAGCCGGCCCGCGCGCTTCGCGTAAAGTAGCGTCGGTTCGGGACGGGAGCACGCTGTTTTCGCGCCGATGCAAATCGGGACGACAGGCTGGGGTTGGGTCAACACGACCGCAACTCGCTCTAGAGAGGAGAAACGCGCGTGAAGAAAAACGGGCCGCAGGCGAGCAAGTCTCCTTCACAATTGATCGACGCGAGGATCGAAGAGCTTGGCGACTGGCGCGGCAAGATGCTCGCCCGGCTCCGGGCCTTGATCAAGGACGTCGATCCGGAGGTGGTCGAGGAGTGGAAGTGGCGAGGGGTTCCGGTGTGGTATCGCGACGGAATGATCTGCACCGGCGAGACCTACAAAAGCGTCGTGAAGTTGACCTTCGCCAGAGGGGCCGCGCTTGACGACCCTTCGGGCCTCTTCAACGCCAGTCTTGACGGGAACACCAGGCGCGCCATCGACTTTCGCGAGGGCGAGACGATCGACGAGAAGGCGTTGAAGACTCTCGTTCGCGCCGCCGCGGCCCTGAACAAATCCAAAGCCCAAGGCTAGTTTCGCGGAATTGGCCATTTCCGCGGCGTGCCGCAATCGGCCGGCCGCCGGAAAAATGGGCGGGCGAAGGCTGCCCGAGGCGGCCCGCGGCTTTGCGATTCCGCCATCCTCGTGCATGCTGCGAAGCCTGGGACGATGATGGGAACGCCGGCATGAGAGCACCGGGAGTGACGACTGCGGACATCCCGGCCGC
Source organism: Alphaproteobacteria bacterium (assembly GCA_018970685.1). Lineage (GTDB taxonomy): Bacteria > Pseudomonadota > Alphaproteobacteria > Micropepsales > Micropepsaceae > Rhizomicrobium. The sequence continues at coordinate 1,215 of JAGWVX010000292.1, forward strand.
GCGCCGCTCCATTCCCGCGCATCATGTGCTCGCCGTGGTGCTGGGCAACGGCCTCGAGTTCTACGACTTCCTCTGCTACGCGATCTTCGCCGTCTATATCGGCAAGGCCTATTTCCCGCCGGGCGACGCGTCCATCAGCCTGCTCTTGTCGCTCGCCACCTTCGGCATCGGTTTCGTCACGCGGCCCATCGGCGGCATCGTGCTGGGGAGCCTCGGCGACCGTATCGGCCGCAAGCCCGCGATGCTGATCTCCTTCGCGCTGATGGGCGCGGGCATGCTGGGCGTGGCGCTGACGCCCGGCTACGCCGCCATCGGCATCGCCGCGCCGATCCTCCTGGTGTTCTTCCGCCTGATCCAGGGCTTCGCGCTGGGCGGCGAGGTCGGTCCCACCACCGCTTATCTGATCGAGGCCGCGCCGCCCGAACGCCGCGGCTTCTACGGCTCGATGCAATATGCCAGCCAGGATACCGCCGTGCTGATCGCCTCGGGCGTCGGCGTGTTGATGGCGGGCACGCTAAGCCATGCCATGCTGGAGAACTGGGGCTGGCGCTTCGCCTTTCTTGCGGGCGTCGTCATCGTGCCGTTCGGCATCCTGATCCGCCGCAGCCTGCCCGAAACGCTGCACGCGGCCGACGACGCGGCGCTGGCGCCCGACGCCACGCTGGGCAAGCTGACGCTCGCCGCGCGCATACGGCCCTATCTGCGCGTGCTGATCTGCGGGCTGCTGCTGCTCGCCGCCACCACCATCGCCAATTACGTGCTCGACTACATGGCGACCTATTCGCTGGTCGACCTGCATCTGCCGGCGGGCATCGCCTTCGGCGTCACCATGGTGACCTCGCTGGTCGAGGTGATCTTCGAGCCGATCAGCGGCCTGTTATCGGATCGTTTCGGCCGCAAGCCGGTGATGATGTTCCCCACGCTGCTGATGCTGCTGTCGATCCTGCCGGCCTTCTGGCTGATCTCGCATTATCCCTCGCAGCTCGTGCTCTATAGCTTGATGGGGTTCCTGGCGCTGCTGCTGGCCTTGGGTTCGCCGCCGATCATCATCGCGCTGACGGAATCCTTGCCGGCGCGCATCCGCTCCGGCGCGGTGGCGACGGTCTATGCCTTCGCCATCTCGGTGTTCGGCGGTTCGACGCAGTTCGTCATCACCTGGCTGATCCGCATCACCGGCGATCCGCTGGCGCCGGCCTGGTACTGGACCGCCGCCTGCCTCGTCGGAGTCGCGGTGATGTTCCTGCTGCCGGAATCCGCACCGCGGAAAACGGGGCGTTAGTCCGTCCGGTTGATGCTCTTCCAGAATTCGTCGGTGTTGGCGTAGTTCTGCAGCGCCTGCAGCAGACTGGCGGTCGAGGTGAATTCGCAGATGCCGCTGTCCTTGTCGGCCGTCGCGCCGGCCTGCCGTGCGATGGCCAGCTCCGGCGGATTGTCCACCATGATCGTGTCGCAGCTCGGCTGCGCCGAACGCCACACGCCGTTGCTGATCGCGACGATGCCGTAGACATAGGCCTTCTCGTCGTTGTCCCACGTCGTATAGACGTAGAGCGTCCAGCCCCGGCTGTTGCCCAGGTCGTTGAGCAGCACGGTGTGGGTTTCCCAGTTGCCTTCCGTGCCGTCCTTGTTGATCTTCGCCTCGCTGAAATCGTACCAGCCGTCGGAACGCACGTTCAGCCGGTCGTGATAGGTGGTGTCTTTGCGCGTGTCGCGCCAGTCGTCGTTGCTGGCGATCGGCTGGCGCGCCTGCGCCGGATCGAGCAGGTTGGTCTTCGACTCGTAGCAGCCCGCCAGCATCAGACAGGCGAGCGACGTCAGGATCACTGTACGGATTTTCATGCGGCCCCCTCGGACGCATGCGCGGCGTGACATGTGTGCGATCGCCCCGCGCGCCCCCACTTGCGTTGCGCAGGCACTATAGCGCATTTCGAGACGGCGGGTAATTGCACCCTATCCCTGCTTTTTCAGCGCGCTCTCGTGCCACTTGTGGAGAGCCGCGTATTCCAGCGCCGAGGATTAGTCCCTAAATTTAACGTCATTCGTCGCATGAGCTGTTGGTTCAGGGCTTGTAGAACGCAATCCGTCGATGTGCTCGTGTAAGTCACTGGGAATCGGATTCCACATCGGATCGAGAATAAAGTCGATTCCTTCGCGGCGCGCTAGCTTTGCAGCAGGAACGAAATCTGCATCTCCGGCGACCAGCACGATTTGATCGACTTGTTTCTTATACGCAACCGACGCGATGTCGATACCGATCTTCATATCGGTTCCCTTCTGTCTGACTTCGTATTCAAAGTCACGATCTGTCAGATCACCGAATTGACGTTCTTTTCGAAGAACGGCAGATAAAGCAGTTGGTTTGATCCTCCAACCGTTCCGATCTTGCAAACGCCCTAACCGCAACGCGACTTTCCGCAGACGTTTGAGTTCGTTATGGAACTCGAGGCGAAAAGCCGCGACATCTGTCTTGCCAAAGTCAATCGCCACTTTGCCGAGCGGACTATGAGCCTTTTTGGTGAGTGGCGGGCAGTCGTACGCAAAGATGCGATAGAGATCGCGTCTCTCAGCATCGCCGCGCTGGGTCAAATGATCCAGACACATCTTGTGAAGTGTTCGTGCAACAAGGCTGGGATCAGACCCATTGAACGTGGGATAGACGTGGCGGAAACGCTTGATGAAGAACCCGGCGTCAACGAATATCGCTGTCGACATATCGCGCCCTCATAGCAATTAAAAGAAGCTCCTAGGTTCGGCACGCGGTCGATATATCTTCCGCGAGCGTACTGCTAGGAGCCGGATGGA
>JAGWVX010000293.1 GCA_018970685.1 Alphaproteobacteria bacterium
ACGGCTTTGCCTTCCGGACTGGCGACGGCGGCCACCTGGAATTCTGCGCTGGCCCGCCTCGGAGGCGCGATGATCGGGTCGGAAGCGCGCGCATCCGGTTTCAATGTCATGTTGGCGGGCGGCATCGATCTGATGCGTGATCCGCGCAATGGCCGCAATTTCGAATACGCAGGCGAAGATCCGCTGCTGGCGGGTAACATCGTGGGAGCTGAGGTCGCCGGTATTCAGTCGAATCATGTGATTGCGACGATCAAGCATTGGGCGCTCAACGACCAGGAGACCGGCCGCAAAGAGTTGAGCGTGGACATCGCCGACGACCAGGCGCGAATGTCCGACTTCTTGGCGTTCGAACTGGCGATTGAACGGGGTTCGCCTGGCGCGGTGATGTGCGGCTACAACCGGGTCGAGACGGTTTACGCGTGCGAGAACGGGTACTTGCTGGACGAAGTGCTGAAGACGGACTGGCACTATCCTGGCTACGTCATGTCCGATTGGGGGGCCGTGCACAGCACTGAAAAATCGGCTTTGGCCGGTCTTGATCAGGAATCGGCTTTCGTCTTTGACGGCAAACCGTATTTCGGCAAGCTCCTAAAGAAAGCCGTAGCCGACGGCCGCGTGCCGCGGGCGCGCCTCGACGATATGGCGCGCCGCATACTTCGCTCGATGTTCGCCGAAGGTCTCGTCGACTATCCGATCACCAACACGCCGATCGACTTCGCCGCCGACGCCAAGGTGGCCCAGGCGGACGAGGAAGAAGGCATTGTACTTCTCAAGAACAAGGATGGCGCGCTGCCTCTAGCGCGCACTGCGAAACGCGTTCTCGTAATCGGTTCACATGCGGACAGAGGTGTGATCTCGGGTGGAGGTTCGTCAACGGTGTTTCCAGCGGGCGGCAACGCGGTGCCAGGGCTGGGACCCCAGGATTGGCCTGGACCGGTGGTTTATCTTCCGTCTTCGCCGCTCGCCGCGATCATGGCTCGGATACCGCAAGCAGAGATACATTATGTGGATGGACGCGACGCGGCCAAGGCGGCAAAGTTGGCGGCGGAGGCCGACGTCGTCATCGTTTTCGCCAATCAATGGGCGACGGAAGACGCCGACGTCTCGCTGACATTGCCTGATGGCCAGAACGACTTGATTGCAACCGTCGCCGCGGCAAACCCGCATACGGTGGTCGTACTCGAAACGGGCGGACCGGTGCTGATGCCGTGGCTGGACAAGGTGGCCGCGGTGATCGAGGCTTGGTATCCCGGTAGTGGCGGCGGCGAGGCCATCGCTCGCGTGTTGTTCGGCGAAGTCGATGCGTCCGGCCGGCTGCCGGCTACTTTTCCGCGCTCTCTCGATCAGCTGCCGCGCCCGGAGTTGACCGGAACCGGCGTGCCCGCGAATACGCCGTTTTCGGTGTCATACAACGAAGGCGCCGCCGTCGGCTATAAATGGTTCGAGAAGAACGGTTTGACGCCGCTCTTCCCATTCGGCTACGGCTTGTCCTACACACGGTTCGTATATAGCGGCCTGGAGACCAGGATCGAAGACGGCCGTCTCAACGTGTCGTTCAATGTCACCAATATCGGCGACCGGCCCGGCAAGGACGTGCCGCAGATCTACATCGGTCCTAAGGCCGGCGGATGGGAAGCGCCGCGGCGGCTGGCCGGCTGGTCAAAGGTGCAATTGCCGCCCGGTGGTTCGACCACGGTTTCGCTAACGATCGATCCTCGCCTGACCGCGATGTTCGACACGCCCAGCAAGACCTGGAAGACCGCCGAAGGCGATTATTTGGTGTCGCTTGGCGCGTCTTCCGCCGACGCGGCTGCGACGGCGGAAGTCCATCTTGCTGCGTCAATCTTGAGTGCTGGCGCCGTCGGTAGCGGCCACCGAGCCGCGCCATAGGACCTTGGCGGGGAGATCGCGCCGGACGGGCAGATTGGTATCGTAACAGAGGTTGAGCAGATAGTTGAGCGCGTTGGTGGCGATCTCGCGCCATGGTATCAGCACCGTGGTGAGGGACGGCACCGTGAAAGCGGAAAGGTCGATGCCGTCATAGCCCATCACAGACATGTCACGGGGCACCGACACGCCTTCTTGGCGCAAATAGGAGAGGGCGCCCAGCGCCATTTCGTCGTTGGCGCAGAACAGGGCGGTGAAGTCGGGTCCGCCCGCTAGCAACGCGCGGGCACCGGACCACCCGCTGTCCGGTGAAAAATCGCCGCGAACGCGGGGAATGTCCGTGGTGTCCAGACCGAGCTTGGCCAATTCGTCGAAGAAGCCGCGCATTCTGAGCGTGTTGTCGCTTGACGTCTTCGGTCCCTCGACGACTGCCAGATGACGATGACCCGCTTCGAAGAGCGCGTGGGCCGCCGCGGCGCCCGCGGCCTTGTGATCTGGATTGAAGCAGTGATCGAGGAAATGGGGAATGCTCCGGTTGAGCAACACCAGCCGCGGCTGCAGGCTCGTAAGCTTTTCCACGTCCTTGGGCTGCAGCGCCGTGCCCATCATGATCAGACCGTCGCATCCCCGGTCGGTCAGGAACTCCGCGCCGGCTAGTGCATCTTGCCGCTCGCTCTCCAGGGTCTGGCCAAAATCAACGACCATATGGCGTCCCGCCGCGCGCAGCGCCGTGTAAACGGCATGCAAGATCGGCGTATAGAAGGACCCTTGAATCAGGGGTACGAACACCCCGATGGTCTGTGATTGGCCCTTCTGCAGAACACGTGCCGCGTGCGAGGGACGAAATTTCAGTTCGTCGATCGCCTTACGCACGCGTTTGGCGGCGTCTTCGGAGACCGGTCCGTTGCCCGCGATTACACGAGAGGCGGTGCCGACACCCACACCAGCTCGTTTGGCAACGTCCTTGATTGTCGGCATTCAAAACTCACACGGTTCGCATCACGGTTGTCGTGAGCTTAAACTCGCCGTCTAGCATCGATAACAACCGTGGCGCCGCTCCATAAGCAACTATGCTTGCCGCACGACACCAAGACGTGACGAATCTACATATCGTGCTACAGTCGTCGATTAGCCTTATATTACAAGTACCTAGTATTCGCATTCGCGTTCAACTGCAAGCCCGAGCCTGTCACCATCTGCTTGGTGTCTTCCATTGGTGTTAGCGAAACCAAATCACAATCATCGCCGTAACGGCCAAGAGCGCGGCTGCCCATCCGCGTACGCCTCTTGAATCGCGACGGAAGTATTCGATCACGGTGGCCAAATTAAGCACATCGCGGTCATCTGTTGCGGCGGCCGCCGGCTCACCACACAGACTGCCCAGCGTCAAAGCGATAAGTGATGCCACGAAAACCAGAAACGCCACATGCAGAAACTGGACTTGCACGGCCCCAAATACGGCGAACGCAAAGAACGTGATGCCAAGTCCGCTTCCTGCGACGATGGCGGCGAATGCTCCGCGCGCATTTGCCTTGGGCCACAGAATACCGGCCAAGAATAATACGACGACGGGCGGAGTTGCGTAGGCGAGAACGGCTTGGAAGTACTGCCAGAGAGAGGGAAACCGCGCGATCTGCGGAACCCAAGCGACGGAAATCACCATGCATCCGATTGTCGCTATGCGGCCCCACTTGACGACGGTCAACTCGTCCATCTCCGGCCGCACGCGGCGGACGAAGTCCATTGCAATCAAAGTCGCGGCGCTGTTGTAGGTGGCGGATAGCTGTGACAACAGGGCCCCGAGAAAGGCCGCTAAAAGGAGCCCCAAAAGGCCCGAGGGCAACAATCCAAACGCCATTCTGAGGTAGATTTCGTCGCCATGGGCAAGGTGCGGATAGAATACGCGGCCCGCCACGCCCGGTAGCACGATGACGAACAATGTGAGGACTTTCAGGAACCCCGCAAGTAGCGCGCCACGTTGGCCGTCGTCGACCGAACGTGACGCGAGCATCCGCTGTACGATCACTTGATTCGTGCACCAATAATAGAACGCGAGGATAGGGGCGCCGAAGACGAGGCCGGTCCATGGCATGTATGGGTCGTCCGCTGGACGTATCAGCGACA
>JAGWVX010000294.1 GCA_018970685.1 Alphaproteobacteria bacterium
CTGGCGCTATGGGCTCGGGGACGATCCCTTCAACGCCCGCGACAATATTCTGGCCGGGACCGCCTATTTGCGTCAGATGTTCGACCGGTTCGGCGACGGCTTCCTCGCAGCCTACAACGCCGGACCGGGCCGGTATCAGGCCTATCTTGACGGCCGGCAATCCCTTCCCGCCGAGACGCTTTCCTATCTGATGCGGTTTCACCTGCCGTCCTCAAGCGATACCACAAAGCCTGCCTCGGGCCCGTTCACACCGTCGTCATATGGTTTCTTCGTGGCGCTGTCGGTTCCGATTTCGGCGGCCGGACATGCGGGCCCGCGATCTGAAAAGACCCCGCAACCTGCCTCGCAGGCGGGTCGAATCTTCGTGGTGACTGCGCAAAACGCCGCGCGGCAATCGCCGTCAAGCCGGAAATCTCTCTTTGTCGTGGCGCCGCCTGCTGCGCCGTAAGCGTCGCCGCAGGGTGTCGAGGAGCGTGTTGCATGCGGTCGGATGCGGAAATTTCGGCGTTGGGCAAGATAGAAAGGAACGGCCCACGGATGGTCCTATCCTCTTGTCTGCACATCTTGTTTGTGTGTGCCACTGCGGCATTGCGTGTGCCGCTGCCGGACCACTCAGTTTGCCGGCGACAACCGTGCACGAATTTGCCGTCCATTCGTTTTGCGTGTTGTGGCCGTTTCAACAACGGCGGAGACTATCGCCATGCGTGACGACAGGTTTGAGCCCAAGCTCGGTCGGATCGGGTCCGCGACGGCCAAGCAAGAGCGGCGCTATCTGCAGGACGTGCTGAAGGCAGTGGCCCGGGCCGGCGGCCGGTCGGCGAAGGGACGCGGACAATTCCACGGCAATCGGATCGGTCGGGGTTCGGGCGTCGGCCGGGTTCTGGCGGGGCGTGATCGCTATGCTGCGTTTCGCAATCGGCGCGTGGTCGTCAAGACGCGGATCGTCAAGCTCAAAGGGCGAGGCCTCGCCGCCGCCCGCTGGCATCTGCGTTATCTGGCGCGCGATGGCGTCACCCGTGACGGCATGCCGGGTGAACTTTACAGCGCCCATGAAGCGCGCGCGGACGGCAAGGCGTTCCTGGAGCGCTGCGAGGGTGACCGTCACCAGTTCCGCTTCATCGTCTCGGCCGACGACGGCGTGGAGTACGAGGACCTCAAAAACTTGACCCGCCGCCTGATGACGCAGATGGAACACGACCTCGGGACCAAACTCGATTGGGTTGCGGTGGATCACTTCAACACCGGCCATCCCCATAGCCATATCGTCGTCCGCGGCAGGGACGAGCGCGGCCAGGATCTGATCATCGCGCGCGACTATATCGGCCACGGCATGCGGGAGCGGGCGGCCGAGATCGTGACCCTCGACCTGGGACCGCGGTCGGACAGCGATATCGAGACGGCACTGCGCCGCGAGGTCGATCAGGAACGCTTCACGAGTCTCGACCGGATGCTGGTTCGGGACGCCGGCGAGACGCGGGAGGTCGGCATGGGCGCGCACGCCGATGCCTTTCGGCAAAGCTTGCGCATCGGCCGCATGCAGAAACTCGTGCGCCTGGGCCTTGCAGACAGCGTGGCACCCGGCCGCTGGCGCCTGGCAGAAGAGCTCGAGCCGACGCTGCGCCGCATGGGCGAACGCGGCGACATCATCCGGACGATGCAGCGCGCCATGAGCGCGCGCGGCCTCTCAGACTATGCGATCTACGATCCCAAAGATCCGCACGCCAAAGCCCTGACCGGACGCATCGTGGCGCGCGGGTTCGCGGATGAACTCGACGACCGGCATTACCTGATCCTCGACGGTGCCGACGGTCGCATTCATTATGTTGACATCGGCCGGGCGGAGGAGGGCGAGCCGGCCCCTGCGGGCAGTATCGTGACCATCAGGCCGCCCTCGGTCGGACCGCGACCCGCCGACCGGATGGTGGCCGCGATCGCAGCGGCTTATGACGGGCGCTACACCGTCGAGATCCATTTGCTGCACGATCCCAAGGCCAGCGTCGCCTTCGCAGAGGCCCATATCCGGCGCCTGGAGGCCTTGCGGCGCTTGAGCGGTGCCGTCGAACGCGAACCCGACGGAACCTGGATCATCGCCTCCGACCATCTGGAACGCGCGGCCGCGCATGAACGGATGCGCGCGCGTCTGAACCCCATCCAAATCGAAACCCTGACAAAGATTCCGCTGGGCCGGCAAATCGCGGCCGAGGCCGCCACCTGGCTCGACAAGGAACTCATCGCCGATGAGCCTCTGGCGCTGCGCGACGCCGGCTTCGGGCGCGAGGCGCACGAGGCCCTGATCCGCCGCCAGGACTGGTTGATCCGCCACGACCTGGCCCGGCGGGACGCGGACCGCATCCTCTATCGCGCCAACCTGCTGGCGTTGCTGCGCCAGCGTGAAATCACCCGGGTGGCCGGCCAGCTCTCCGGCGAGCTGGGGCTTTCCTATGTCGAACCGCCCCCCAACACGCGCATCGAAGGCGTCTATCGGCGCAAGCTCGATCTGGTGAGCGGAGACTTCGCGCTGATCGAAAAGTCCCGCGAGTTCACCTTGGTGCCGTGGCGACCCTCGCTCGAACGGCTGCGCGGCCGTTCGGTAGAGGGGATCACGATCAGGCGGGAGCGGATTTCGTGGACGCTTGGCCGGGAACGCGGCGGGCCGTCGATTTCATAGGGATAGTCCGGAACCAGGAATGGTGGTAAAATTATATCATGAAAAAGGAAGACGCCATTGCCGTCCTCAAGGAACAGGCCGACGCAGTGAAAGCGCTCGGCGCGACGGCACTCTATCTGTTCGGATCGACTGTTCGCGACCGCGCGACCCCTCTCAGCGATCTGGATCTTTTTATCGACTACGATCTTGGCCGCCGGTTTTCGCTGGTGGAATTGGTTGGCATCAAGCAAATCCTGGAACACCGCCTTGGCGTCAAGGTCGATTTGACAACGCGGGACAGTCTGGATCCACTTCTTCGAAAGCGGATTGAAGCCTCGGCCGAGCGGATATTTTGATGGAGAGGCTTATCCGCCCTGCGCTTCGGGCCATCCTTGATGCCATCGATGGAATCGATGACGCCACGCGGGGAAAGACCCTCGACGACTATGCAGCCAATTGGCTTCTTCGCCATGGCGTTCAACGCGGTATCGAGGTCATCTCGGAGGCTGCCCGGCGCATTCCAGCGGAGCTTCAAGCAACGCAACCGCAAATTCCTTGGACCCAAATTGCCGGGATCGGCAACGTTCTGCGCCACGAATACCACCGGGTTTCCGACACGGTGATCTGGAATGTGGTGCACGAGCATCTGCCGTCACTGAGAGTTGCCGTGTCGGCTATCGATGCGAGTTTGGTCGAGGACTGATTTGTTGTCGGCTTTGGCCAACAAATAATGTCTTCGCTACACTATGTGCCGTGGGTTGCCTGTCGCGTTGTTCTTTCGGTGTCGTCGATCGTATAAACACCGTGGAGCCGACGATAGCGATACCGCCAATTGCAAGGACGTCGCGCCGCGTCGCCGCGCCCATGACGTGCCCAAGACGCTAATTGCCAGACCTGAACCGACGTCACAGCTTTTTTAGGCCTGCGGCGGCCGTCGAGGCGAGAAGGAACAGTCGTCTCGGCCGCAGCGGAAATGACCGGAACCCATATCGCTTGTAGAAGGTGACGGCGCGGTCGTCCTTCGCATCGACAACGATGGCGAAAACGGCGAGCGTGCGTCCGGCACCGAGGATGCGCTTGATCGCATCGGCGAGCAGAAGTTCGCCGATGCCTTGGCCGCGCACCCGCTCATCGCGCGCCAGCCGGCCGATCAGACCGGCGGGGATCGCATCGTAGCGCGGGAGCTTGCGGGCGAGATCTTCGGGGATGTCGGTGAGCGACAGCGTGAAGGCACTGAGGCTGTAGAAGCCGACTATGCCTTCGTCATCGACCGCCACGAAGATCCGGGCGACATTGCGCTTGTCGTCCTGGGTCGCCCGCTGGCGGAACCAATCGTCGAGCAGAGGCTCGCCCGAGGCAAAG
>JAGWVX010000295.1 GCA_018970685.1 Alphaproteobacteria bacterium
AAATGCACGACGACCAACGCCGCCGCGGAGCGCGCGGCTGTTCTCAAGCTGATCGACGGCGGCGTAGCTGGTGTGATCTTGCCGCCGCCGATGTGCGAAGCCGACGAAGTGCTAGCCGAACTCAAGAAGGCCGGCCTGCCCGGCGTTGCCGTGGCGACCGGACGGTTTAATGCGGAGGCGTCGTGCGTTCGCATCAACGACTATGCCGCCGCTTACGAAATGACGAATTATCTGTTGGAGCTCGGCCACCGCCGCATCGGTTTCGTCCGCGGTCATCCCAATCTGAGCGCCAGCGCCGAACGCGCGCGCGGCTTCGAAGCGGCGATGCGCGAAGCCGGGGCTCCGATCGACAAATCGTTGACCGTCCAGGGCTACTTCAGTTATCGCTCCGGCCTGGACGCAGCGGAGCATCTGCTGTCGCGGCGCCCGGCGCCGACGGCGATCTTTGCGAGCAATGACGACATGGCCGCCGCCGCGGTTTCCGTAGCGCACCGCAAGGGGCTCGATGTGCCGGCGGATCTTTCGGTTGTGGGTTTCGACGACACGGCGATCGCCGCCACCATCTGGCCGGAACTGACGACGATCCACCAGCCGATTGCGGCGATGGCCGAGATCGCCATCGATTTGATCATTCGTATCATCCGGAACCGCAAAGGCGGCACCGACCCCAAGCCGATAGACCATCTTGTCACCTATTCGCTGGTCAAACGCCAGTCGGCGGCGCCGTTAAAGACCAGCTGAGGTAACGTCGCCCCTTGACAGTATAAATAAGAGCTTTGACGCTGGCCGCTCCGAGCGCCGCGGGGAAAAGGTGGGCCGAACGCGGGCGCAACTGGTAACGGCGAGCCATATGATCGAATATCTGCCGGAAGATTGGCGGGCTGCGACGCTTCTTGGCCGCGTCCTGACGACTGACGGGCCGACACCCGTATTGGCGCGCGAAGGTCGGGTTTATGACATTTCCGGAATTGCACCTACCGTCGCGCAGTTCCTCGAAGGCTGGGGCAGATCGCCGAAGCAGGGTAGCCGCGCTCTCGGTCCGTGCGAGAGCCTGAACCTGCGCCGGGCTTGGGACGATACGCCGTCGCAGATGCGGCTTCTGGCGCCGGTCGATCTGCAATGCATCAAGGCAGCGGGCGTAACCTTTGCCGTGTCGGCCGTCGAGCGGGTGATCGAGGAACGGGCTCGCGGCGAAGCGTGCCGTGCCGATGCCATCCGAACGGCTCTGCGCGACCGGGTTGGCACGGACATTCGTTCCGTCAAACCGGGCTCGCCTGAGGCCAAGAAACTCAGGGACGCCCTGATTGCAGACGGTCTGTGGTCGCAATATCTCGAAGTCGCCATCGGCCCCGATGCAGAGATATTCACGAAGGCGCCGGTCTTGTCCTCGGTCGGTTGGGGTGACTGGATCGGCGTGCGTTCGGACTCCGTGTGGAACAACCCCGAGCCGGAGATCGTGCTGGTGTGCGATCGTGCTGGGCGGACGCTGGGTGCCTCGCTCGGCAACGACGTCAATCTTCGTTGCATAGAAGGACGCAGCGCGCTGCTGCTCGGCAAGGCCAAGGACAACAACGCGTCTTGCGCCATCGGCCCGTTCATCCGCTTGTTCGACGAAAACTTTTCGCTCGACGATGTGCGCAAGACTCTCGTACGGCTCGAAGTCGTCGGCGAAGACGGCTATCGGCTGGAAGGGAAGAGTTCGATGATCGAAATCAGCCGCGATCCGCTTGAACTCGTCGGCCAGACGATCGGCAGGCATCACCAGTATCCCGACGGCTTCGCGCTCTTCCTCGGAACGATGTTCGCACCCACTGACGATCGCGGCGCGCCCGGCAGCGGCTTTACCCACAAGCAGGGTGACATCGTTCGCGTGTCTTCGGAGAAGCTCGGCGTTCTGGAAAATAAAGTGACGCACTGTGAAATGGCCGCGCCCTGGACCTTTGGCGTTGGCGATCTTATGTACAATCTCGCATCGCGCGGATTGTTGAAGAAGCATGCGGCGGGTGTGGAGAGCAAGTTGTGAGCGAAACACGTTCTTTAAGGCATCTGATCGGCGGAGACTGGATCGGGACGGGTGTCGGCATCGAAAGCCTCAACCCGTCGAACACGGCGGACGTCGTTGCTCGGGCACCGGATGACGACGGCACGGCGATGCGTGCGGCGATAGCGGCGGCGGCCGAAGCGTTTCCGGCCTGGTCGCAGGCGAGTCCCGAACTGCGTTCCGATGTGCTCGACCGAGCCGGAGCGGCGATCCTGGCGCGTCGGGAGGAGCTTGGCCACCTGCTGTCGCGCGAAGAAGGCAAGACGGTGCCGGAAGGTATCGGCGAAGTCGCGCGCGCGGGGCGGCTATTCAAATTCTTTGCTGGCGAGGCGCTGCGCCGGACCGGCGACAATGTCGATTCCACACGGGTAGGCGTCGAGGTCACCACCTATCGCGAACCGCTGGGCGTCTTCGGGTTGATCGCCCCCTGGAATTTTCCCATAGCCATCCCGGCTTGGAAAAGCGCACCGGCGCTCGCCTTCGGCAACACGGTCGTGTTGAAGCCCGCGTCGCTGACGCCGACTATTGCCGCGGTGATGGCCGAAATCCTTCATGAAGCCGGCGCCCCCAAAGGCGTCTTCAACCTGGTGTTCGGCGGGGCGGCGGCAGGCAACGCGCTGGTGAGCGACCCGCGCGTCGCGGGCATCTCCTTCACCGGCTCGCAGGGCGTCGGGGCCGGGATCGCCAAACTCGCCGTCGAGCGTCAAGCACGGCTGCAGATGGAGATGGGCGGGAAGAATCCGCTCGTCGTGCTCGACGACGCCGATATCGACCGCGCAGTGCAGTGCGCTCTGGACGGTGCTTTTTTCGCCAGCGGACAGCGATGCACGGCCTCAAGCCGGATCATCGTCACGGACGGCATCTTCGACCGCTTCGTCGAATCGCTGGCCGAGAAAGTTGCGGCGCTGCGCGTCGGTGATGCGCTCGACCCCGATACCAAGATCGGGCCGGTGGCGAGCGAGGCCCAACTCAAGACCGTGCTCGATTACATAGATATCGCGGCAAAGGAGGGCGCGCGCTGCATCGCAGGCGGCGAACGCCTGAAGCTGTCCAAGCCTGGTTATTATGTGTCGCCGACGCTGCTGGTCGACACTAAGCCGGAGATGCGGGTCAATTGCGAGGAGATCTTCGGACCGGTCGCCAGTGTGGTGCGCGTCAAGAACTACGACGAAGCGCTTGCGGTTGCGAACATGGGTGAGTTCGGTTTGTCCGCTGGGATTGTCACCACGTCGCTCAAGCGCGCGGTTCATTTCCGGCGCAACGTGCGGGCGGGTATGGTGATGGTGAATTTGCCGACGGCCGGCGTGGACTACCATGTGCCGTTCGGCGGGACGCGCAAGTCGAGCTATGGTCCCCGCGAACAAGGGGCGGCGGCCGTGGAATTCTACACGCAGCTCAAAATCGCTTACACTCTAGCTTGATCGCGCGGGTCGCGACAAAGGAAAACCGCGATGGCGCATGACAAGCCGAAGAGACGGTTCCGGTCACGGGATTGGTTCGACGATCCCGCGCGCATGGACATGGTCGCACTCTACCTCGAGCGCTGGATGAACAGCGGCCTGACGCCGGAGGAACTCCGTTCGGGACGGCCCATCATCGGTATCGCGCAGAGCGGCAGCGACCTTAATCCCTGCAACCGCGTTCACATCGAACTGGCGCGGCGCGTCAAGGAAGGCATCCGCGATAGCGGCGGCGTGCCTCTGGAGTTCCCAACGCATCCGCTGTTCGAGAATTGCCGCCGGCCGACCGCTGCAATCGACCGCAATCTCGCTTATCTGGGACTGGTGGAGATATTGCACGGTTACCCCATCGACGCAGTGGTGCTGACGACGGGCTGCGACAAGACCACGCCCTCGGCGGTCATGGCGGCGTCGACAGTTGATATTCCGGCTATCGTGCTCTCGGGAGGGCCGATGCTCGACGGCTGGTTTGAGGGGGAACTTGTCGGCTCCGGT
>JAGWVX010000296.1 GCA_018970685.1 Alphaproteobacteria bacterium
ATAATACCGCATCGCATCTGCGAAGATACTTCGCCGCACGGGTGTTGAGCGATTCGATTTCGTTCCCGTGCGCAACAGGCAACCTGTTCGGAAGGGAACGGCCGATATGCCTGGCCGCTTGTAACAGGAGTTTCTATTTCTTCGCCCGCCGATTTATCGGCCAAAGCCGTTCTTGCCCCCGCATGGACGGATGGAGCCACAGGCCCCGCTCATCGAGCGGACGAACGAGGCCGATGCACGCTCATTCAGTTTTTTATGCGGGAAATCTTCGTCCCCTCGATGCTCACGCCGCCCATCAGGCCCTGCTGGTCGAAGATAAAGGCATAGGCGTCGTTTTTCATCGTCGAAGTGGACAGATTCGCCGCCACACCTTTGTCGACGACAACGACGGTCGGTCCGACGCCGATTTCCCATCCCTTGGACTTGTGGATGTAGCGCACCGCCCTGTCGTTCATTAGAAACACGACATATCCGTAGGATTGGGCGCCCGCTTGAAAGCCCCACGACCCGGTGACGGAGTTGTAATAGCCGTCGACATTCCGGCCCTCCTTCATCTCACCCTCACCATAGGCGCCGCCGAACACCAGCCCGGCCTTGACGATATTCGGGAAGACTAGGATCGCCTTGGCGTGCCGCGAAAGCTCATCCGCAACCGGATTGGTGCGGTACAGCATCCGCAGAGCCTGATCGGAATCCCTGTTGAGGTCGGCCGTCGTTGCGGCGCTGGCGTAGCTAAACACGCTGGCCGACACGATGGCCGCCGTGGCGAGCGCGCTCGCCAGCAGAATGGTTCGGAGTTGCATGATTTTCTCGTTTCTGTCTTGAGGGGCGCTCGCTCTGAAGGCGCTGCCTTCGAGCGGGCAAACCCGTTGCCCGGAAAAATGCCGGCGTCTTGAGGAGGACGCCCCCGGCGCGTAATCCGCCGGAGGATTAGATGATGTTACCGGCTGTTGATAATCGCGTCCGCGATCAGGCCGCTGCCGATCGCCACAAGCACAAACTGGTTGTTCACGCGCACCCAATGATGCCCGCGCGACGGCCTGCGGAGATGATTGGCTCTCCAATCGGAAACCACATATTGCCTCTGCTGATACTGGTTCGACAGCCGATCGCCGCGCGACCAATGCGGGTGGTCGCTATAGTACCGGTTGTCGGCTTGGTGATTGCGCGAATCGCCATTGTTGTTCCAGGAGGTGGTCATCTGACCGTGATCGGACGGACGGTGATCGGACTGGTGGTGATCGGACCGTTGGTAGGGTTGCGCGATTGCAGCGGTACTGCCGAGCAAAGCCAATGCAATGGCGGCGGTGATAAGACGTTTCACGGGAACTCCTTAATATGCGCACGCGTGGCGCAACGGTTGCGATGCGTGATTGCTTCGCAAAATCAGTGCTTTCGAGATGAAAAAGGTTGGCGCCATGTGCTGCCGCCAAGGGGTGCCCCGTCGGAGACCAATGCAGGCCGCGGAAAAGGCGGGGACGGGTTTTTGGCCGTCCCAAACAGATAGATAGACCTTCGACAAGATAAATACAAGAGAAATAGCGGCAAACTACAAATATAACGCCTTATTACATAAAATAAGTGCGTTCTTATGCCAGAAATACGAAGTATTTAGTGGCTTATTTTATTTGAGTAATACTGCGAACCCAAACGCCGTCGCCGAGCAAGAAATTTGGTGCTCATGACACAACGGCCCCTCCTCTTTGCCAATGCCGCGCCACCCAAACACGGCTGCGAGGCCGGCACATGGAGAGAGCGGCGATATTCTTTGTACAGATGATATCGCATCTCACTTGCGAAGATATTTCGTCGCACCCTCTTGAACCATAGGTTTTGGCCCATACGTCTTACACGTAACCTGTGCCGGAGGGACCGGGCGGATTATTCCGTCTACGGATCATGGAGACGTTTGCCCTTTCATCTGCAGAAACGCCGCGCCTGATTCTGCAGGCGCGAAGGCGCACGCATGCCGAGGCCCGTGCCCGGCGCGCCGACGCTGGCCGGCGCTTGCGTGCTCGTCGGGCGTTGCCCATCGGAGACGAGGGGGGATACCCCTCTCAAAAAATCGAAAACAATTATATTGCCGAGATGGCTGCAACCCCTGGACCGAATTGGGGAAAGAACCGGTCCGGCGCCGGAGCCCGCCCCGCCAACGGCAACGCCCTGCGCACCGGCTGCCACACCGCCGAGATGAAGGCCTTCCGCCGTCAGGTGCGTCTGGCGCTTATCCGCCTGCGCCTCTCCGTGGCCGCGGCCAAGCTGTATATGGCGCAACATCCCGAGCGATTCCGGCCCCGGCACGGCGTGACGGTGGCTCATGTCTGGTATGCGGGAACGGCTGTGCACAGGACCTCGTGCCGCGTCGCCATCAAAAAAGCACGACTCGTCCCGCCGCGGGCGTTATATGTGGCCACCGTGCCCGCGAATCCCTTGCGGGTGACAGAAGAACAACCGGGTACGGGACATGGCGAATGTGGCGGTGATCGGCGCCCAATGGGGCGACGAGGGCAAAGGCAAGATCGTCGACTGGCTGTCGGCGCGCGCCGATGTGGTGGTGCGCTTCCAGGGCGGCCACAATGCCGGCCACACGCTGGTGATCGACGGCGTGACCTACAAGCTGAGCCTTTTGCCGTCCGGCGTGGTCCGCCCCGGCAAGCTGTCGGTGATCGGCAACGGCGTGGTGGTCGATCCCTGGGCGCTGGCCGCCGAGATCGAGAAGCTGCGCGGCCAGGGCGTCGTCATCACGCCCGAGAACCTGATCGTGGCGGAGAACGCGGCCTTGATCTTGCCGCTGCATCGCGAGCTGGACGTGGCGCGCGAGAGTTCCAACTCCATTCAGGCGCTGGGCACCACCAAGCGCGGCATCGGGCCCGCCTATGAGGACAAGGTAGGACGGCGCGCCATCCGCGCCGTCGATCTTAAGGATCCGGCCACCCTGCCCGGCAAGATCGCGCGGCTGCTGGCCCATCACAACGCGCTCAGGCGCGGCAGCGGGCTTGGCGAATTCGATGCCGATGCCGTGCTCAAGGAGTTGGTCGGAATCGCGCCCAAGGTCGCGCCTTATATCGGCCCCGTGTGGCGCAAGCTCGACGAAGCCCGTCACACCGGCAAGCGCGTGCTGTTCGAAGGCGCGCAGGCGGTGCTGCTCGATGTCGATCACGGCACCTATCCCTTCGTCACCTCCTCCAACACCGTGGCGGGACAGGCGGCGGCGGGCTCGGGCATCGGCCCGCGGCAGATCGGTTATGTGCTCGGCATCGCCAAGGCCTACACCACGCGCGTCGGCGAAGGCCCCTTCCCCACCGAACAGAAAAACGAACTCGGCGAGCGGCTGGGGCAGCGCGGCGCGGAGTTCGGTACGGTGACGGGACGCAAGCGGCGCTGCGGCTGGTTCGATTCCGTGCTGGTGCGCCAGACCGTCGTCACCGGCGGCATCGACGGCATCGCGCTGACCAAGCTCGACGTGCTCGACGGTTTCGAGAAGATCGACGTCTGCGTCGGTTACAAGCTGCGCGGCAAGAACCTCGACTATCTGCCGGCCAATGCCGTCGAACAGGCGGCGATCGAGCCCGTCTACGAAACGATGGACGGCTGGAGCGAGTCGACGCGCGGGGCGCGCTCCTGGGCGCAGTTGCCGGCCAATGCCATCAAATATGTGCGCCGCATCGAAGAGTTGATCGGCGCGCCGGTGGCGCTGCTCTCTACCAGCCCCGAACGCGACGACACCATCCTGGTGCACGACCCTTTCCTGGGATAGCAGGCGGTAGCGGAAGCTTTGTCCGCCTTGCGCGCCGCGCGGATTTGCCGGCAGGCTCGCTCTTCTTTTGCGAGGGACGAGCATGTTGAAGACGCGTTTCACCGAGCTGTTCGGTGTGCCCCATCCCATCGTTCAAGGCGGAATGCAGTGGGTCGGCTATGCCGAGCTGGTATCGGCCGTCGCCAATGCCGGCGCGCTCGGCTTCCTCACCGCGCTGACGC
>JAGWVX010000297.1 GCA_018970685.1 Alphaproteobacteria bacterium
CCACCCATCGCGGCTACGACAGCGATCATCCGCGCGTGGCCGGCGATGTCGGAAAGGCGGGCGTCGCCATCGATTCCGTCGAGGACATGAAGATACTTTTCGCCGGCATTCCGCTCGACAAGACGAGCGTGTCCATGACCATGAACGGGGCGGTGATTCCGATCATGGCAAATTACATTGTGGCGGCGGAAGAGCAGGGGGTATCGCCGGACAAGCTTGCGGGGACCATTCAGAACGACATCCTTAAGGAATTCATGGTGCGGAACACCTACATCTATCCGCCCGTGCCGAGCATGCGCATCGTTGCCGATATCATTGAATATGCGGCGAAGAATATGCCGAAATTTAATTCGATCTCGATCAGCGGCTATCACATGCACGAAGCCGGCGCGACTGCCGTGCAAGAACTGGCCTATACGCTCGCCGACGGAATCGAATACGTGCGCGCGGCGCTGGCAAAAGGACTCGACGTCGACGCATTCGCGCCTCGTTTGTCGTTCTTCTTCGGAATCGGCATGAATTTCTTTATGGAGGTCGCCAAGCTGCGCGCTGCACGTCTGTTGTGGGCGCAGATCATGCAGAAAAACGGTGCCAAGAAACCCGAAAGCCTAATGTTACGGATGCACTGCCAGACCTCTGGGGTGTCGCTCACCGAACAGGACCCCTATAACAACATCGTGCGCACGGCGTACGAGGCGCTCGCAGCGGTGCTTGGCGGCACCCAATCGCTGCACACCAACTCGTTCGATGAAGCGATCGCGTTGCCGACGGAGTTCTCGGCGCGCATTGCCCGCAACACGCAACTGATCTTGCAGAATGAGACACAGGTGACGCGGACCGTCGATCCGCTTGGCGGCTCCTATTATGTCGAGGCGCTGACGCATTCCTTGACCGTTCACGCCGGCAAGATTATCGACGACGTGCAGGCCAAGGGCGGCATGACGAATTGTGTCGACGACGCCAAACTTGCCATCGAAGAGGCGGCCGCACGGCGTCAAGCGCGCGTCGACAAGGGCGAGGATGTCATCGTCGGTGTCAACCGCTATGAACCTGAAGCGACGGATACCGTGCAGTATCGCGACATTGACAACGCGGCCGTGTTGAAAGCGCAGGTCACGCGCCTGAAAAACGTGAAGGCCAAGCGCGATCCGGAGGCCGTTGCCACAACTCTCGAAGCATTACGCCGCGGCGCGGCCGGCAGCGCCAATCTGCTTGCGCTCGCGGTGGATGCCGCACGTGCCCGTGCCACCGTCGGCGAGATCTCGGAAGCCATTGAAAAAGTGCACCGGCGGCATCGCGCGAGCATCAATGTGATCTCGGGGGTCTACGGCGGTGCCTTTGAAGGCGACAACGAATTCGCTGCGCTGAAGGGCGAAGTGGAAGCCTTCGCAAAGGCGTCCGGTCAACCGCCGCGCATCTTGGTTGCCAAAATGGGGCAAGACGGACATGACCGCGGCTCCAAGGTGATTGCCAGCGCTTTTGCGGATATCGGTTTCAAGGTCGATATCGGCGAGCTATTCCGGACGCCTCAAGAGGTCGCAAAGGAAGCTGTTGCGGCCGGCGTCCACGTGATCGGCATTTCCAGCCTTGCGGCGGGCCACAAGACGCTGGTGCCCGAGTTGATGGCGGCGCTGAAGCAGGAGAATGCCAAGGTGCTCGTCGTCGTCGGCGGCGTCATCCCGGCGCAGGATTATGCCTTTCTCACGCAGACGGGCGTTGCCGCCATCTTCGGTCCAGGCACCAACATTCCGGAAGCGGCGCGCAACGTGTTGCGGCTGGTGAGAGGAACAACGACGGAAGGCGCCGGCGTCGACGGCAGACCTCGGCGCGACGCTTGACCCACACCCGACGCGGCCGCCTTCGTTCAGGCGTTAAAGGGCAGTGCCATCGGGTGACCGTCAATTTCCGATATTCTCGGATAGGAACTTCTCCAACGCTTCGAGCACGCCGATACGCGTCGCGGCGATATTCATGTAATGGTCCTCGCCAGGAAAGCGTATGAACTCTACCTTCTTGTGCGCTTTCTCCAGCGCCTCATTCATCATTTCGCTCTGTTCGATGCGTACGGTGGTGTCGCCGTCGCCGTGCATGAGCAGGACGGGGCATTTGATGGCGGCAGCGTTGTGATCCGGCGACGTCGCGTTGAGCTGAGGGATATCGTCGTTGCCGATGCGCGAGCCCCAGAACGAAACGATTTGCGACTTGCCGCCGTAGTCGCGCCGTTCGGCTTGCATGGCGGCTGGTAAATCGGACACACCGGCCCAACTTGCGGCGCAAGCATAAAGGTTGGGTGTAAAGGCCGCACCCGCAAGCGCGACGTAACCGCCGAAACTCGCGCCAAAAATACAAATGCGCTTAGGGTCTGCAGTGCCGTCGGCGATCAGCTTCTTGACCCCGTCGGTCACATCGTCCTGGATCTTCAAGCCCCACTGGTGAAGCCCTGCTTTGGTGAAGTTGTCCCCAAAGCCCCATGAGCCGCGGAAATTCGGTTGCAACACGGCGTAACCGCGGCTGGCGAGGAACTGCGCCATCCAATCGAATCTCAGGTAATCTCTGGCGTCCGGTCCGCCATGCGGCATGATAACGACCGGAAGGTTTTTTGGCGGCTTTCCCGGCGGCAGCGTTAGATAGGCCGAGATCGGCAACCCGTCGCGCGCCGTATAATTGTAAGCCCGCATTTCGCCCAGCTCGCTTTGCTGGAGGGTCGGACGTGTGGAGGCAATGGTTTGCGTCATGTGCGTCGCGCGATCGAGCAGATAATACGTCTTCGGTTCGCGTGGGCCTTCGACCGAGAAGATCACGGTATCGCCGGCGGCATCCCATGACACGATGTGAACCGTTAGGCCCGGAAATGCATTCTCCAGGCCCATCTGCAGACCCTGCCGTTTCGGGTCGAAGTAGTGATCCTCTTCCTTGTCGGTGATGTATTCTGCGCCGACGACGCGCCCTGTCCATTCGTCGACGATTGCGTCGTCGATATCGTAATTGTCGACATAGTACAGCGATTTTTCCGTATTGTCGGAAAGGCTCCGCTCCAGCAGTCCCATGAAGGATCGGTCGTTGCGCTGCAGAAGCACGAGGTTCTTTCCGTCTTCGGTCATACCGGCAAGCCGAATGCCGTTGTCCGCCGTGGCGTCGAAGGTCCCGACCTCGTTCCAGGCGCCGCCGTGCAAGACGATGAGATGATCCTTCAACGGCGCTTCGGTTTGGTCAATGCGCGCGACCGGATGGCCGTGGCCATCGGAAAACCACGCCACCGTTTCGGGCTTTCCGGTCTGAAAAATCTCTCCCTCTCCGCTGTGCACATCGACCTTAATGAGATCATCGCGGAAGAAATCCTTGTCGTTCTTTATCCCGAGGCGCGTGTTGAAATCTTCCTGCATGGGGGTGATGAAATCATACATATCCATGTAAATATGGTCGGGGTCGTCGAGATCGGTGTCGACAATCTCCGTGGTATTCGTGTTGACGCCGGCGGTCGGCATGTTCTTCAGCAACAACACGCCGTTGCCGCCATTGATATCGACCGCTACGGCCCGGGCCCAGGTTCGCAGACGGTCGTCGTATGGCGCCGTGATGCTTTCCTTCGCGATCAGCACGAGCCGGCTGTTTGATACCCATTGAAGATCGGCGAGAATCAGATCGCCGCCGGATATGTAGACGGGCTTGGCGCCCGCTTCCGGGTGGGTCTGAAATATGACCGCAACCATGCGGCCCTGCATGGGCTGCAGCATCGCGATATGCTTTCCGTCCGGCGACAATCTTACCGTGGACACGAACGGCAATTCACCGAATACTTCGGCGGAGGGGCGCGCCTGCGCCGGCCCCGCGAACAGTACAAGACACCACGTCAGCGCGGCCATGCACGCTGTAAACGATCGACACATCATGGTGATTGAACCCCACACCCCGTTATGCTGACTGCAGTCTAACGCCGGCGCGAGCTCGCGCAAAGGTGGAAATTGT
>JAGWVX010000298.1 GCA_018970685.1 Alphaproteobacteria bacterium
TGGCAGCGCGGCTTGCGCCGCCAGTTCGGCCGCGAGCAGGCCTTCGGGCTTGAAAATCTGACCAGCGAATCGTTCTTCTCCGAGTTTCGGGTCGGCAATCCTGTTTCGAAGTCGAGCTATCGCGTGGTGATTCGAGGCTCGGGGCCAGGCGGCAATTTCTGTTCCTGTCCGGATTATTCCACCAGCGAGTTGGGCACCTGCAAGCACATCGAATTCACGCTCGCCCGGTTGGAGAAAAAGCGCGGCGCGAAGACGGCGTTCGCGCGCGGCTACCAGCCCGCATTCTCCGAACTGTATCTGCGCAATGACGGCAAACGCAGCGTGCATTTCCGCGCCGGAACGGATTGCCCGCCGGCACTGCGGGCGGCGGGCGCCGAATTGTTCGACATCGAACACAACGGCATTCTGCCCGACGAGCGCCTCGGCGAGCTCGATCATTTCATGGCTGTGGCGTCCAAGTCCGGCCATGAGTTGCGAGCCTATGACGACGCTCTCGATTTTGTCGCGGGACGGCGGGACGCCGACCGGCGGGCCGCAAAGCTCGTGCAGCTGTTCCCGCGCGGGGCCGCCGATCCCAAGCTGCTGGCGCTTCTGAAGATGCCGATTTATCCCTATCAGGCGGAGGGCGCGCTCTTCGTGGTACGAGCCGGCCGGGCGCTGATTGGCGACGATATGGGGCTGGGCAAGACCATACAGGCGATCGCCGCGACGGAAATTCTGGCACGGCATTTCGGCGTCTCGAAAGTGCTGGTGATCTGCCCAACCTCGCTCAAATACCAGTGGCAAAGCGAAATCATGCATTTTTCGGGGAGACAGGGCGAACAGGCGGCGCGCGTCATCAACGGCGGCCGGGCGCAGCGGCAGAAGGACTATGTCCTCGACGACTTCTGCAAGATCACGAACTACGAGAAACTCAACCCCGATCTCGATCTGATCGCCGCCTGGGCGCCCGACCTGGTGATCGTCGACGAGGCACAGCGGGTGAAAAACTGGAACACCATTGCGGCGCATGCCTTGAAACGCATTGATAGCCCATATGCGATCGTGCTGACCGGGACGCCCCTGGAAAACAAGCTGGAAGAGCTGATTTCCATTGTCCAGTTTGTCGATCAGCATCGGCTGGGGCCAACCTGGAAGCTGCTGCACGAGCATCAGGTCAAGGACGAGGCTGGGCGCGTCACCGGCTATACCGGGCTGGAGAAGATCGGCAAGACGCTGGCGCCGGTCATGATCCGCCGGCGCAAATCCGAGGTACTACAGCAACTGCCCAGTCGGACCGACCAGAACCTGCTGGTGCCGATGACCGAGATGCAAATGGTCTACCACCAGGAAAACGCCGACGTGGTGGCGAAAATCGTCCAGCGTTGGCGCAAGACGAGGTTCCTGTCGGACAAGGACCAACGGCGGATGACCTGCGCCCTGCAGAACATGCGCATGTCGTGCAACAGCACCTATCTGCTGGACCAGGAAACCGATCATGGCGTCAAAGCCGATGAATTAGCGGCGCTGTTCGAGGATTTGTTCGCCGAGCCCGACGCCAAGGCAGTGGTGTTTTCGCAATGGACGCGGACTCACGACATTCTCATCCGCCGCTTCGAAGCGCGAGGGCTGGGCTATGTCAGCTTCCACGGCGGTGTGCCGTCGGAAAAACGGCCGGCGCTGGTCGAGCGGTTTCGTGACGACCCCAACTGCCGCGTATTCCTGTCCACCGATGCCGGTAGCACCGGCCTTAATCTGCAGCATGCCTCGACCCTGGTGAACATGGATTTGCCGTGGAACCCGGCGATCCTCGAACAGCGCATCGCGCGCATTCATCGCATGGGCCAGAGACGGCCGGTGCGGGTCATCAATTTCGTGGCGAAGGGTACCATCGAGGAGGGAATGCTTTCGGTGCTGGCGTTCAAACGCTCCTTGTCGGCAGGAATTCTCGACGGCGGCAGCGGCGAGATTTCGCTCGGGGGGTCGCGTCTCAGCCGCTTCATGAAGGACGTGGAAAACGTCACCGGAAATATTGGTGAAGGCGAGGCCATGACATCGGCCGAGGAAGTGAAGAATGTCGTCACTGCCGACGCCGCTGGGTTCGGGGAAGATGCAAATGAGGATGTGAACGTCGGTGCTGGCGACACGGTGATGGCACAGGCCAATGGCACTGGAGCAGCAACACGCGATGTGGACACCAATCCATGGCAGGCCTTGGTGCAGGTCGGTGCACAATTCATTGCTGCTCTGGCGGCTGCCAACGATCCCCGCGCTCCGGCGCATCCATGGATCGAGCGGGATGCGGTGACCGGCGCGCAAAGCTTGAAGATGCTACTGCCACCACCGGAAACCGCGCGGCAACTTGCCAATGCGCTGTCGGCGCTCGCGGACAGCTTGCGGGGCAGGATGACGTGATCGGCGCAGGCGGTTGAACGATGATCGACTCGTCGAACCTGACGCTGAGATATGGACCTGTTTGAAGATCCCGATCTGTTCATCGTATGCCGATGAACCAACGTGTCGTGTCGCCGGAAAAAAACGCGATCAGGGTCTCGCCGGGTTGAAGCGCGATGTCGCTGTCTTCCTGCGGCGACGCATGCACTCCACCGCGCCTCCAGTGCGTTTCCGGCTTTTTGGTTTCACGACAAGATTTACGTCGCAGCCGAGATTGATCAGCATCCGGATGATTTGTTCGATGGATGTTTCCCGAAATTGGCCTTTCAGCATTTCTGAAAGCTCGAACGCGCTTACGCCCATCGTTCGCGCCGCTTCGGCCCGGTCGAGCTTGCGGTCCCGGATGCCGTCATGCACATGGCCTATAAGTTGAGCCTTCAGAAAGTGAATCTCGGGATCGGGAAAACCGAGATCGGCAAAAACGTTTGTCGTGCCGCGAAGTATCTTCATTTTACGCATGGCTGACATCCAACAAACATCATTTCGCGATCAATTTCGCGGCCGTCGCCAGAGGAAGGAAGAAACTGAGCGGCCTGCTGGCGAACGGCTGGAAGCCGAAGCGCTTATAATAGTTTGCTGCGATTTCGTCCTTTGCATCGACAATCAGCGCAAATATAGCGGGATCCGCGTGCATCGTGCGATCGATGGCGTCGTACAGCATAGCGGAGCCCAGCGAACGTCGCATGAAACGGCGGTCTACGGCCAGGCGTCCGACCAGAGCGGCCGGAAGTACGGGATATCGCGGCGGCCGGCCCGACAGCTCGGTCGGCACCTCTGTCAGGGGAATGCTGGACGCGGAGAGCGTGTAAAAGCCGGCGACGCTTTTGCCGCCAACCGGAACCGCGACAAAACAATTCGAGATACGCCGGCGAATATCCTGATTCGCCTGCGTCTGCAGATACCTATCAAGCGGTTCGATTCCGCATGCGAATGCGGTCCTATCGTGCCGTGACGATAGCGGCTCGATGACAAATGAATCCGTCACCGCGATTTGGCGATCAAGCGTTCATGAGCCGCCTTGGCGCGGCGCAGGGCTCGCGTAGGAGCGGGCGGATTGAGGATGCTCTCGGCAAGCGCCCTTTGATCCTCCATCGACAACCGAATGATCTGGCTCTCCTCGATTGTCTTCTGTGCCGCGTCATGGGCTGCGGAAACGACGAAGTCGCTGAGGCTGCGCCCTTGAATCTCGGCAGCCCGCTTTACCATCGTGAGGGCATCGGGCGAGATACGCGCTTCCAATCGGGTGGTGCGGTTCGCTGGCTGTGACATTGCGGTCTCCTTATCGAACACAACATGTACGGTGTTTTGCCGGACATTTCAAGGAGTCTTCTGAAGCCGGGAGTCACGGGTTCAAAGCCACCGCCAACTATTCCGCAGCCAGGGATGTTTGGTTTGGACCGGGCACTTGCTCGCCGATTTGTTCGTTCAAGGACAACAAATGTCTTGACCACGCATCAAACGCGGCACGTTTCTGCGGCAAATATTCGTTTCGATCGTAAATCGCGGTGACTGCGGCACTGTCGCGGCCGGCAT
>JAGWVX010000299.1 GCA_018970685.1 Alphaproteobacteria bacterium
CGTCCCGAACGCTATGCCATCCATAAATTGATCGTCGCTCAGCGGCGAGCCGCGTCTACGCGGGCCAAGATTGTTAAAGATCTCGCCCAGGCCCATGCCTTGATCGGAGCTTTGGTTGAAGATCGGCCCCATGCGCTGGAGGAGGCGTATGAGACGGCCCGGGAACATGGCCCCAAATGGCGCGATGCCATCCAACGTTCGCTCAAGCAGCGACCCGAGATTCGGAAACTCCTTTCGAGCTTGGCGTAATTTTGGCGCAAGGTTCTTCGACAGTAGAATGCAGCGCGTGGCCTTCAAGGATATCTGTTCCGGCCCGTTAGAAGCCGCGAGCCCAGTGTCGGCCGTCAGTACGCCGAATGGCCAGGGTGATCGGTTGTTCTTGGATTGAAGGACATTGCAAACACTAACATCTCCGCCCGCGATAACCGGCGTTATCGAGAATGGCGAAATTGCGCTCTAATTGGCGGAGGTCGTCCCTGTGGCGGCCGCCAGCTGAGTGGGCTGGCCGTCAAGCGCGACCCAGCCCCAGTCGTTCT
Organism: Alphaproteobacteria bacterium; assembly: GCA_018970685.1. Taxonomy (GTDB): domain Bacteria; phylum Pseudomonadota; class Alphaproteobacteria; order Micropepsales; family Micropepsaceae; genus Rhizomicrobium. The sequence continues at coordinate 537 of JAGWVX010000299.1, forward strand.
TGGAGTCTTGCCTGGAGATCCACTGGTAACCTGTCTGGTTCCACGGGACGATGTCATCTGTCAGGTTGTCGAGCACGTAATCGCCGTAATTTGTCGCCACGGTCAAGACAGCATGGCGCTCGTTCTGTCCCGTGACGACCACGGCCATGCGCAAAGCGCGCAAGGGAAGGCCGGCCGCGGCCAGGAGCTCGCGCTTCGTCAGCATGTAATCGTGGCAATTGCCGTAGCCGTCAGTCGGGATCGTCCAGAATTCGGCTCGGTCGAAATGGAGTTTGTCGTCCTCGGGCCAAATTGCCTCGTTGACGCGCGTATTGACCGCCCGGAGCTCCGACCATACGGCTGGGGTCAGTTGAACAACTGATGCTTCGCTGGGCGCAGACGAGCATTGGTTCTCATAGCGCATGCAGAAGCTGACGAAACCGGGCGGCGGATCCCGTTGCGCAATACCGATCGGCATCGGCGTCGTGATCGCGGGTAGCGGCGCGGGCGCCGCCGGTGAGATCGTGTCCAGAGCCAGAGGGTGGGACACGCCGGGAACGGACTGGCAGGCGCCGAGAAAAGAAGCCAATCCCCCAATTAAGACCAACGCCATCCATCGTGTACGCATACGCCGCGCGCCTCGAAATAGGTGCGCAGCAAAATTATGCAGTCCGGCTTTGAAGCCGCGTTAGATCGGGTGGGTGGATTTGAATCGAATTTTATTGAACCGATATTGTCCTCCGCGGCTTTGCGGCAAGACGTTCAACGCGCGAGGTCTATGAAGCAAAGGCGGCGGTCCGACATGTCTAGAATATAAGATTTGGTCGCCCCAGAGCGCGATGCATTAGCTTAAAGCAGAGGTTATACTGGTGCATCATGAGAAGGCAGGCTACGCATGACTGCGTAGGAGTAGGGAAACATTCCAAAACTCGACGGCAGACAGGGGGCCATCGTTCGATGTTGTGGCGTGCAGCGATACGGACAATAATCCTAGCATGGGCCTTGGTGTTTGTCGTCATGCCGGCAGGGCTCGCGCAATCGAACCCGCCGCCTTCCACGACGGCCTCTGCGAGTCTCGACAGCGGCTATAGGCTCGGCCCCGGCGATAAGTTGCGCATCAACATCTATGGCCAAACCGACTTTAATGGCGATTATGTGGTGGACGGCGCCGGCAATATGCAGTTGCCGCTCATCGGGCAGGTCAAAGCGGCCGGTCTCACCGTCAGCGAGTTTCAGAAGCTTGTTACGAGTAAGCTCTCGGATGGTTTCTATGTAAACCCGAGCGTCAGCGTGGAAGTCGAGAATTACCGCCCCTTCTACATCATTGGAGAAGTCAACAAGCCCGGCGAATATCCCTATGTGAATGGGATGAGCATTCTCAATGCGATAGCACTGGCGGGCGGCTACACCGAGCGCGCCGATGAAAGCGAAGCCTATATCCGGCGCAACGGACAGAACAAAGAAACCGAGTATCCAGCCGACGAAACCACCAAAGTTGAGCCCGGCGACATAATTCGCGTTCCGCAACGCTATTTCTGAGGATTTCCAATAGGATGTCGCTGAGTAGGCATCTCGTTTGCAAATCGTCAGCACGGCTTAGTCAAGCTGCTCTATTGCCATGATGGCGTTTGTGTCACCCTTATCGCGCTTTTACTGCGCAGCGGTCATCAAACCTTTGCATTTTTCCTGCATTTGACGGTGAATTCTTTGTCTCTTCAGCCCTGTTCAATTGCGAAACCTAAGGGGGCATGATAGGCTCCTTAAGACGTTTCGAGAGGGCGAACGCGTCCTAAGACGCGTGCCGAGGGTGGGGTGGCATGCAAAACAGCAGCAAGTTGGCTCGTTGCCTACGCGCGACGGGTGGAGCATTGGTATTTCTGGTTGCGGTGGGTTGGACTGGCACGGACAACGCTAATTTTAGGCCGTTGACGTCGCAAGCCTTGGCAGCGGACGCGACGCTCACAAGCGACCAGATTTCGGCCATCCAGTCTGCGGTGCAGACGGCGATCACCAATGTCAATCCCAGCCTGACCGGCGCGGCAAAGCAACAGGCAATCCAGCAAGCCATCGCTCAAGCGACGACGAGCGCGATTGCGACATATGGTGCTGCAGCCATTTCGACGGTCGCTTCCGCGGCGATCACGGCGGGCGTTCCGGCGGCGCAGGTGGTTGCGGCGGTGGTTCCGGCCGCAGTTGGCGTTTCGGGTGTTCCTGCTTCCGTGACGGTGGAGAGCGTGGTGCTTGGCACCGTGTCCGCGGGCGCCTCGCCGACGATCGTTGCCGAAGCCGTCATCGCAACAGGGGCGCAGGTCGATCTTGGACAGGCGGCCGTCGGTAACGGGCTCGGCGCGGCCGCTGCGCAGCTATCCAAGACCAATGCGGACGCGGGGACACAAGTGGCTCAGGTCGTGTCGAACGAAGGTACGACGACGATGGGCCAGTCGTTCTCGACCTCCGTGACCGCCAATGGTGGGTCGCAGCAGTTGGCGCAGGCCGGCACACAGAACCCGAACGCCACGGGCGCGACCAATGGCGGGACCAACAATGGCAATAACGGGACGAACAACGGCAACAACAACCAGCAACAGGGAAGCGGCGGATCGACTCTTCCACCTTGCAGCAATCCGTCCTGCACATAAGGGCATTCCTCGAAGCGGCAGCCGGACAACAAGTGGGGGACTGAAGATGCGTGGCGGATATCGTGTTGCGAGGTTGGCCGTGCTTTGCGTCGGCCTATTAAGCTTGACGGCCCCGGCTGTCGCGCAAGATGCAGGGCCCTACGCGCCGATCGGCATGCGCATGGGCGGTTTTCGCCTCTTTCCGACACTGGATGTAACGGCCAACTACGACAACAACATCTACCGCACGCAGACAGCGACGAGAGATGACTATTATTTCTTGGAAAATCCCGGATTCACGCTGCAGTCCCAATGGGGCCGGCACCAGCTCGACCTTTTCGGCGCCTTCAATGCCTATCAGTACGCGTCGTTGACCAGTGAGAACCATAACGACTGGAACATCGGCGGCAACGGCCGGCTGGACGTTGTGAGAGGGATCGATCTGGCCGGCGGCGGCTCTTATGGAGTCTTGCACGAAGCGCGCACCTCGCCGGATCAACCAGGTTTTGCCAAGACGCCTACGGAATTCGCGATGTCCCAGGCCAACGCGGTGCTCGAGTACCATCCCTACCATTTTGGATTCTCTGTTGGCGGTACCTACGCCCGCTACGACTATAATCCAACGACCTTGATCGGTTTGCCCTCGCTCAATAACGCCGACCGCAACCGTGACGAATATGTGGGCTACGCCAAGGGTTCCTACGAATTCTCGCCCGGCTACGCGATGTTCGTGCAAGGAAATTACCGCGACGTCGGCTATGACCTTTTGATCGACCGCAATGGGGCGCGTCGAGCGAACAACGGCTACAG
>JAGWVX010000008.1 GCA_018970685.1 Alphaproteobacteria bacterium
ACCACCTTGACGCGGGTCTGGTTGCCGACCACTTCGTCGCGGTCCTTGATGGCGCCGATGCGGCGGATGTCGAGGCGCACCGAAGCATAGAACTTCAGCGCATTACCGCCGGTGGTGGTTTCCGGATTGCCGAACATGATGCCGATCTTCATGCGGATCTGGTTGATGAAGATCACGATGGTGTTGGATTTGGAGATCGAGCCGGTGAGCTTGCGCAGCGCCTGGCTCATCAGGCGGGCCTGCAGGCCGGGAAGCTGGTCGCCCATCTCGCCTTCGAGTTCGGCCTTGGGCGTCAGCGCCGCCACCGAATCCACCACCACGATGTCCACGCTGCCCGAGCGCACCAGCGTGTCGGTGATTTCCAGCGCCTGTTCGCCGGTGTCCGGCTGCGAGATCAGGAGTTCGTCGACGTCGACGCCCAACTTCCGGGCATAGATGGGATCGAGCGCGTGCTCGGCGTCGATGTAGGCGGCGATGCCGCCGCGCTTCTGCGCTTCGGCGACGGCGTGCAGCGCCAGCGTCGTCTTGCCCGAGGATTCCGGACCGTAGATTTCGATGACGCGGCCGCGCGGCAGCCCGCCGATGCCCAGGGCGATATCGAGGCCGAGCGAGCCGGTGGAGACCACGTCGGCTTCGGTCACCGGTTCGCGCTGGCCGAGTTTCATCACCGAGCCCTTGCCGAAGGCCCGGTCGATCTGGCTGAGCGCGGCTTCCAGCGCGCGCTTTTTATCCGTGTTTCCCTCGTCTTTTGCCACGACGCGCAACGCTGCCTGACTCATGATTCCGCCTCCTTATTCCATGCTGCGCGCCCTATTCCCAATGAATTCAGCGTCGCACGGGGAGGAACTTAGTACATGGTTTGTTCCTGTTGGCAAGATACGATATAAGATACTGATATAGCATAAAAATACACGATGATGTTCCGCTATCGTTCGAATTTCCCGTGAGCGGAGATTCTGGACTTGAATCAGCAAAAAGCGCCAACAACAGAACGAAGCAAAAAGCAAGAAACTTGCGCAAGTTTCTTCCAAAGCGGTCAAGATCGGGGTGGCGTGCCTTTACGACCACTTAAACGGACCCTTTGCCTTCCGACTCTGGCTTGGTTCCGGTGGTCGAAGACCTCTTGCGAGTCCTTCGGCAACAAGGCGTCGTGCGTCTTGTTTCGACCGACGCTTCAAGGTGTCGCGAATGCGGAACACCAAAGGAACAAGCTTCGTCTCCAAAGCGCCGAGTTGCTCATATAGCGCGGTGAGTTCGGTTAGCGCGTCCTTCCCCTTTAAGCGATTGTCGAGTGGTAAATGGACATTCGCCTTATCACCGCGCGGTCCATAGTCCCACATCGCATGCAGGGCATCATTTCGCCTGCCAGCTAGCTGATTGGCATCTTCAATTCGTGCGTTGAGTTCTTTTAGTAGGTCAGGCCATTCTCGGAGCACATCGGTTGCCAGTTCACGCACCATATCGCGCTGCGCCCTATCGGTGTGTATTGCGAAAAATACGGCTCTGGCTCCCGGCCTTCTGAGCATCCGCTGGAAAACTGCATAGAACCAGAATTGCACATCATTCCACCGCATCGTCACTCGGCCAATGTGGTAAGCTAGCAGATCGGGTTCACTTCCCCAGAATGCTAGTCCCTCAAATTCGCGGATGGGTGGCATGACGAAGACCGTAAAGAGAATTTGAAAGAAAAAGCGCACGAAGCCGATGTGGTTTGAAGATGTCGAACTTCACGAAGATGCGTGGGAGTGCTTCGAGAAGGGCGTAAAGGCAATCGCGAAGGTAACTCCAAAACCACCACTACGCCCATGAAGAAGCGTTCAAAAGCTCGCTAAACGGGCCAAGGAATCCAACCTTTGACGTTGTAAGTAATCTTGATGCACTTACTGGCCAGATAGGGTTCGAGATGTGGGTACGTCCCTGGCACGATACCGTCTCGATTGCTGCTTAGGCAGATTTCGCAAACATCCATCCCCCATTGGTGGATGTACTTTCCGGCGTATCGATGCGGCCCAAATTGAAACTCGTCCCCGCACAAGAAACACTTGATCATGACCTTGAAGTCGTCGTCAGAAGAATATCGGCTTTTCATGGTGTGCCTCTAGCAATCACATCGTGAAGCGTGGGCCGTCATCGGTCGGGGAGGGATTGCGAGTCCCAGCCCTAGAAGTCGAAGGCATATTGATGCGGTTTGGAGCGCCAATGAGAGCAAACATGCTCAAATCGGCGGAATCTCCAACGTACATAAGCCCGCACGCGCACAACCTTCGGCCACCCCATGGTTCCAGCCATAGAGGCCTCTCTTGTTGCCTAAGCGGATGAAAGTCCGCCGCTCCGGCCTGAGAATTCAGGCCCGTCGCGCATAGGAGCCCGGTGAGAGCCGGTGACAACGAGTGAGTCGGTGACGGCCCAACACCGTATATTGCAGTTGATTCGTCATTCGGAGTCGAGTCGTTTGCGCCAGTTTAGAAATGCTCTAGTCAATTGCTTAGGCGTGAGGGGCTTCGTCAATCCGCCGATAGGTGAGGCGCATCCCGACAATGTCTTTGAGCGCGATTTGCGTACGCTCTGCGTCGTCAATCTCAAGGCGCGCGCGACTGGAATGGCGAAAATCAAATTCGGCCATATAGCGCTGTAGATGGGCGGCGCTGACGTGCTGGTATGTGCCGACAAGGCCTCGCTTGAAGGTGCTGAAGAAGCTTTCGACCGTGTTTGTAGATACCTTGCTGCGTCCAAATTCGTACTGCGAATGGTTGACCGCCCGATGGTTGGCATTGATATCGCGAATTTCGAAACTGCGACCCTATCGGTACCGATACAGCCGCACATGCCGGATGGCGAATTGCCCGGCGGGCACGCGAAGGTAACGGCCCTGGTTGTCGTCGTCGCCGTTCAGATTGCGCCCCGGCACCCAGCTGCCGCGGACGAAGCGCCCATCCCAGATCGAATCGATGCCGGCCGTTTCCTTTGCGCCGCCGCGCACGGCGAAGGTGACGATCATTCCCGTGCCGGCGATCCAGAAATCGTCCGGTCCCGATTGAATGATCAGGCCGCCATGTGCGCCCGGTATGCCGGTCTCGCCTTTCGCGCCGATGGAGATCGGCGCCGGTTCCTTGAAATGCACCGTCAGGACGTAATCGCCGAAGTCGAACTGTTGCGGACTGAGATCGGCGGTGCCGTCGAATTGCGCGGGCGCGCGAACGCCGATCATTTTTCCCGTACCTTGATTGGCAAGGATCAGCGGCGTCAGTTGCGATATTGCGTCGTAGGCCTTGCCGATCGCCTCGGCGTCATGCGGCGCCAGGAACTCCGGCGCATAGGGTGAGAAACCCATCGCGTTAAGTTGGGCGTATGCGTAGAACGCGTTGGCGCCCATTTCGTCTCCATTCACGCGACCCGTTTCCGGAATAAAGAACGGCTTGCCCGCAACGGCGTATTTGTTCGCCCATTCCACGAAGTTCGGGAAGTACAAATCCGGCGCAAAAAAATCGATGGCGGGTGCCGCCGCCCGCCAGATATCGAACAAATGCGGCAGCGGCCCGCCGCTGGGATACTGCCCCGGCAGTTTCCCCGGCCGTATCAGCGCCGCGTTGACGTACATCGGCAGCGGATAGACGGCCTTGCCGGCCGCGGCGACCGCACCGGTGAAGCGGCCTTCGGTCCAGGCCGTGAACAGCTCGTCGGTCGCGGGGCTCGCACCGAAGGTATTATCCCAGTCCGCGCCGGCCTTGAATCCATGCGTCCGCCAGGCGGTTTTCAAGGCAGGCGCCAGCGTGTCCTTGTGCTTTGCCAGATAATCCGTCAGCGCCGCCGGAACCGGCGCCTTGAACGCGGCATCGGCCGCCGCGCTGTGATCGCGCGCTTCCGGAATCATGCCCACTTCGTTTTCCACCTGAATCATCAGCACCGTGTGCTGCTTGGAATCGGCCGCCCGCAGATGCTTCATCAGCGCGACGAAAGCGTCGGTGTCCGCCCTCAGATTGTCCGTGCTGAAGGCGGACAGGATTTCCATGCCCGCCCCGTCCGACCGCGCCGCGCGCGGGAAGCGTTGCGGATCGCGTTTCACCCAGCTCGGCACATAGCAGGACATGCTGTTCTTCCAGCTTCCGAACCACAGCAGCACCAGCCGCATGTGGTGGCGCCGCGCGCCGGCGATCAGGTGGTCCACGCTGGCGAAGTCGAAGACGCCTTCCTTCGGTTCGATGAGCTGCCAGTAGACCGGCGCGATGACGGTGTTGAGGTGCGTGGCCGCGAGCTTGGGCCAGACCGTATCGAGATACGCCGAACTCGACGCCGTGGAATTCTCAAGCTCTCCGCCCCGGATCAGGAAGGGCACGCCGTCGGCGATGAGCTGCGTCGCGCCGTGCTCGCGGCGCAGTTGCGGGATCTGGTCTAGCGGGTTGGCGCCGGATGCAAGGGTATTGGCGGCAAGCGACATGACGACGGCCGCGGCGAGCATCGCCGTCCCGGCCGCGGAACGCGGCTTCGCCGAAACCTGGGGCAGGGTTTTGCGATGCCGAAGCCCGTGTTCCACGACCATTGATCGTCCTCGCTCTTTGGCGGCCGGCATATGGCAGTGTGCACAATGGGGCGACGCAACACATTCGCCAAATCGCCCACAGATCGAATTCGTCGCCGTGCAGTCGACGGCTTCCATTTGCAGAAGCACCGAAGCGGTGAATACGGATGCAGAACAATTTTGCCGCATGTGAGCCTGTTCTGAAGTGATATCTTTTGTCAAATTCTGCACGGGGGGCAGATATGAGGCGGGCACTTCTTGCGCTAATCACTCTTGTGTTGCGCGATGCAACAGGCGCGCAGGCGCATCATCGACAAGAATAATTATACGAGTCATTCGCGAAGATATTTTGTCGCACATCTCTTGAACTGTTGGTTTCAACGATTACATCATACACGTGATATGTGTGGGAGGATGCGGCGGAGATAATCCGCTTACGGATCATAGAGGCATTTGTCCTTTCGTCCGCGGAAGGGCCGGGCCCGCTTCTCGCGGCGATGGCGTGCGCACCCTGCGGCGGACCGGACACGCGCAATGAGAGACGGAAGGGTGGGAGGGGATACCCCCCTCAAAATTTTGCAAACAATTATATTGCCGAAACGGGTGTAACCCACTGACAGAACAGGGAAAAGACCCGCACCGGTGTGGTCGCCGCCGCCCGCCGCACCTGGCGCGCCAAAGCAAAACGGCTTGCGCGGTTGGCGTATCGTGCCGGCGTTCTTCGCCGCACGCTGTTCTCCGGAATCTTTACTCGCCCATTCCCGCGCGCTTCGGCGCAGGCGCCCCGGAGAGCACTTCCTTCACCTTCGCCGCCAGCTGTTTCAGCCCGAACGGCTTGGGCAGGAAGTGGAGGTCTTCGGCTTTCTCGTCGTTGCGGCGGAAGGCTTCTTCCGCATAGCCCGACATGAAGATGATCGCGATCTCGGGACGGATGCGCCGCACTGCGCGCACCAAGGTCGGTCCGTCCATGTTGGGCATCACCACGTCGGTGATCAGCAGGTGGATGGGCGCCGCCGCGGCACGGACGATCTCCAGCGCTTCCTCGCCGCCCGAGGCTTCGATCACATTGTACCCGCGCATCCTGAGGGCCCGCGCCGCGAAACTGCGCACCGCTTCTTCGTCCTCCACCAGAAGGATGGTGTCCTGGCCGGTGACGTCGCGCGGCGCGGCGCGTTCGGGTTCCTGCGCCGCCGCCGCGTTCTGCTCGGCGCGGAAGCGCGGCAGATAGATGCGGAAGGTGGTGCCCTTGCCGACTTCGGAATCCACGGTGATGAAGCCGCCGGTCTGCTTGACGATGCCGTAGACGGTGGCAAGGCCGAGGCCGGTTCCCTGTCCCACTGGCTTGGTGGTGAAGAACGGATCGAATATCTTGCCCAGGTGCTCCTTGGGAATGCCGGTGCCGCTGTCGGCCACTTCGATGCGGACGTAGTCGCCGGCCGGCATGATGGCGGTGCCCAGCGCCGCCGGCGTGGTCGCCGTCTCGTTGGCGGTGCGGATGGTGACGGTGCCGCCCTTGGGCATGGCGTCGCGGGCGTTGACCACCAGATTGATGACGGCGTTGGAAAGCTGCGCTTCGTCGGCATGCACCGGCCACAGATCGACGCCGTGCTCCAGTTCCAGCTCGACGCCTTCGCGCAGCAAGCGGCGCAGCATCAGCGCCAGTTCGCCGATCACATCGCGCACCGCCAAGACGCGCGGCTGCAGCGTCTGCTTGCGCGAGAAGGCGAGCAGCTGTCCTACCAGCGTCGCGGCCCGCAAGGCGTTCTGGTGGATCTCGTTGATCTCCTTGAACGAGGGATCGCCGGCGTGATGGCGCATCAGGAGGAATTCGGAGTTGCCGATGATGACGGTGAGCAGATTGTTGAAGTCGTGCGCCACGCCGCCGGCCAGCTGTCCGACCGCCTGCATCTTCTGCGACTGGGCGAACTTGATCTCCAGCGCCTTCTGTTCGGAGACGTCGAGCAGATAGAGGATCACGCGGCCGTCGCTCATCGGTCCGGCGAAGAGTTCGGCCATGCGCTCGTCCTGGCCCGCGGCGCGCAGTTCGGCAGAGCCGATGCCCGCGGTGCCCTCGCGCGCCTGGGCAACCACCGCGCCGATGCGCTCGCGATCGGCCGGCTCGACGAGGTCGGTGAGCGCCCGGCCCGACAGCGCCCCGGCCGAGCCGAAGAACGCCTTGAAGGCCGCATTGGCATCGACCAGCCTGCCATTCGCGTCCGCGTAGGCGACGCCCATCGGCGCGTCGCGGAACACGTCGCTGACGCCGAGATTGACGGGTGCCGGCGCGGGCTTGGCCGCGGCGCGCGCCCCCGGCGACAGCCGCGGCGTGAACCACCAGGTCGTCTGCCCGTTGGCAAGCGGGCGCACGGCGGCAACGATCTCGAGCCCCGGCGCGACCACGAAGGATTCCTCGCGGGCCACGCCTTCCGCCGCGCCACGTGCGAGGCGGTAGAGCACCGAGGCCGAGGGCTCGCCGGTCAGCGCCAATTCGGGCGGCGTGGCGGATTCGCCTTCGCCAATGCCCGCCATGCGCCGATAGACGTCGTTGCACTCGAGCACCGAGCCGTCATTGCCGGTAATCGCCCAGGCGACATTGGCGCGAGCCGCGGCCTCGGCGATGCGCCGCGCGTCCGCACCGCTCATCGATTCGCGCGGCCACACGGCATAGAGAAACAGGCTGGCCACGGCGCCGATGCCGGCCAGCAACGCTACGCCCGCCCAGCGGGCCGCATCCGGCGTCGCCACGGCGAGCCCGGCGGCGGCCAAGGCGATGAGGACGAAACCGAGCGCTGCCCAGCGCCAGCCGCCAGCCGGAACGCCGAGATTGCCGCCCAGGATGCTGCGAGTTGCCATCATGATTCGAGCCTAGCCGCAGTATGCATATTTACCAGCTTCCATACGGAAGAAGTTGGCGTCTCCGGCCAGGCCGGCCTGAGCCTTGATCTTGCCCGTCTCTTTGTCCGACAAAGGCTTAGACGGCAAAGGGGAAAGAAATGAAGATCGGTTCCGTGCTGCTTGCCGCTCTCTGCCTGTTAACCTCTGCCCGGGCGGTGCCGGCGCGGCAGGCTCCCGTCCATTGGGTCGGCTCTTGGGCAGCCGCCGAACTCGCCATGGAACAGAAAAATAGTGCGGCTCCCGTAGACCTCGACGACGCCACGCTGCGGCAGGTCGTTCACCTGAGCATCGGGGGACCGGTCCTGCGACTGCGGATTTCCAATGCCTTCGGGACGGGGCCCTTGCACCTGACGGCGGTCCATATCGCCCGGCCGCTGCCTGACGTGCCCGGCGCCATCATTGCCGCAAGCGACACCGCGCTGACGTTCTCCGGCCGTGCCGACGTGACCATTCCGGCGGGCGCCGAATACATCTCCGACCCGGTGGCGTTTCCTGTCTCGGATTTGTCCGATCTCGTCATCACCCTGCATGCCGATGAGGCGCCTTCGCCGGAAACGGGCCATCCAGGCTCGCGCGCCACTTCGTTCGTCACGCATGGCGACGCGGTGTCCGCGGCCGAGTTGCCCGGCGCCGAGAAGAGAGAACATTGGTATGTGATCGCGGGTGTGGACGTGGAAGCGAGCGCGGCGTCCGCTGCTATCGTGACATTTGGCGACTCGATCACCGACAGCTACCAGTCGACGCCCGACATGAACAACCGCTGGCCCGACGATCTTGCCCGCCGCCTTCAAGCGTCGCCTGCAACGCGCGACATCGCGGTGCTCAATGAAGGCATCGACGGCAACCGCGTGCTGCTCGACGGCTGGGGTCCCAATGCGCTGTCGCGCTTCGACCGTGATGTGTTGGGGCCGCCCGGTGTGCGGTATCTGATCGTGCTTGAGGGCATCAACGATCTTGGTAATCTGACGCGGGAGCACAAGGTTCCGCCCTCCCAGCATCTGGCGCTCGTCGAACGTCTCATCGCCGCCTACAAGCAAATCGCCGAACGCGCCCATGCGCACGGCATCAAGGCCTATATCGGCACCGTCACACCCGATATGGACAACAGTTACTATCCGCCGGACGCCGGCAACGAGGCCGACCGCGAGGAACTCAACGCCTGGATTCGCATCCAGCAGGATTTCGACGGCGTAATCGACTTCGACGCGGCAATGCGTGACCCGGCGCATCCCGATCTTATGCTGCCGGCCTACGATTCCGGCGATCATCTGCATCCCGGCCCGGCCGGTTACCAAGTTATGAGCGATCTCGTGCCATTGACTCTGTTCGGCACCCCGGAAAAGAAGATCAACCATCGCAAAGTGGGGGCGAAACGATGAAACTGCGCACGCTGCTCCGGACCGCGCTGCCGCTCCTCTTGCTGAGCGTTCCTGCGCAAGCCGCCGCTGCGCCGCAAATCGCGTTCACTTGGGACGATCTGCCGGCGCACAGCGACCTTCCGCCCGGCGTCACACGGGTGGACATCGCACGCGACATCATTGCCGCCATGAAGAAAGCACGTCTGCCGCCCGCTTATGGTTTCGTCAACGGCATAAGGCTGGCCCAGGAACCGGCTTCTGCACCCGTCCTGAAGATGTGGCGTGCGGCCGGCTTTCCGTTGGGCAACCACACCTGGTCGCACATGAATTACGTGCAGCATACGCTGGAAGAATATGAATCCGACGTCGAACGCAACGAACCGCTGTTGCAGGAGTTGATGGGCGGCGCGGACTGGCACTGGTTCCGCTATCCCTATCTGGCCGAAGGCGATACGCCCGACAGCCGCCAAGCCTTGCGCAATTATCTCGGTGGGCGCGGCTACAAGGTGGCGGCCGTGACGATGAGCTTCGGGGATTATCTGTTCAACGGTCCCTATGCGCGCTGTCGTACGAAGGGCGACAAGGCGGCCGTTGCAAAACTCGAGGCCGATTATCTCTCTGCCGCCAAGGAGACGATCGGATACACCCGCGAAATGTCGCAGAAGCTTTACGGCCGGGATATCCCTTATGTTCTGCTGATGCACGTCGGAGCGCTTGACGCGCGCATGCTGCCGCGTCTGATCGCGCTCTACCGATCCAAGGGCTTCGCCTTCGTCACGCTCCAGCAGGCCGAAAGCGATCCTTGGTACCGCGCGTATACCGATCTCAGTTTGCCGGACGGCCCGACGGGCCTCGAAGAAGAACTGGCCAAGCGAAACGAGAAGCCGCCGGCGCGCACGAATTACGGGCCGATCGTGCAGGACATGTGCCGCTGAGGCACGACGGGCCTAATTGGGCTTGAGTTTGCCGGTAAGCCGCATGACGTAGCCGATGACCTGGGCGACGGCCTTGTAGTGTTCCGGCGGGACGGCTTCGTCGACCTCGACCGTGGCATAGAGCGCGCGCGCCAAAGGCGGATTTTCGACGACCGGCACCTCGTGTTCCTTCGCCACCTCGCGAATGCGCAACGCCAAGGCATCGACGCCTTTGGCCACACAGACCGGAGCCGCCATTTTTCCCGATTCGTATTTGAGCGCGACCGCGAAGTGGGTCGGATTGGTGATGACCACGGTGGCGCCCGGCACAGCCGCGATCATGCGCTTCTTGGCGCGTTCCATGCGGATCTGGCGCACCTTGGCCTTGACGACGGGATCGCCTTCGGTCTGGCGGAATTCTTCCTTGATCTCCTGCTTCGACATCCGGTTGCGCTTCATAAATTGGAAGCGTTGCAGCAGATAGTCGGCGCCGGCGATGAACGCCATCGCCGACAACGCGGCAATCATGACCTTGAACAACAGACGCGTCATGTCGCCGGCGATCCCCTCCGGGGACTGCAGCAGTATGGCGGCGAGGCCGCCGCGTTCGGGCCATAGCTGAGTCCACACCGCGGCGCCGACGATGGCGATCTTGAGCAGGCCTTTGAACAGGTTGGTGAAGCCGTCCACGCCGAACATCCGCTGCAGGCCGGCGATCAGCGACAGCTTGGAAAGGTCCGGCTTGATCTTCTCGAAGGTGAAGACTGGTCGATGCTGGACGAGATTTCCCGCCAGACCGGCCAGCATCATGACGGCGAAAAAGGGCCCCAGGACGGTCGCCACGCGTCCCATCAGATCGCGCATCAAGGCCAGCAAGCCACCCGGGTCCACGTTGATCTGATCGGGTTGCGCCAGGAAAATCCGAAAAGTGCTCACCAGTTCGACGGTAGCGCTACGGCCGAACATGGCGATGGCAAGCGTGCCGCCCAGCAGTAGCACCAGCGTCTGCACCTCGGCGCTTTTGACGATGTCGCCGTGCTCGCGCGCTTCGTCCAATCGCCTTTGTGTCGGCTCTTCGGTTTGTTGGGATTCGTCGCGATCCTCGGCCATCTAAAGGAACACCCCCATCTGGCTGGTGTAGAACTCCAAAAAGATGGTCATCATCGTGCCGAGCAGCAACACCATCAGCAGGAACCCTACCAGGATGTTGACCGGCATGGCGACGAAGAACACCTGCAATTGCGGCATCATGCGCGCCAGGAGGCCGAAGGCCGCGTTGACAGCGAAGCCGAAGACCAGGAACGGCGCCGCCAGCTGAAAGCCCAGCGCGAAGGAACCGCTCACGAGCTTGATCGTCAGTTGCGCCATGTCGCCGGTCGGCAGGCCGGTGCCCGGCGGGATCAGATGATAGGAACCGGCGACCGCTCCGATCGCCAGATGATGGAGGTTGGTGGCGAATATCAGCACCACGCCGAGAAGTGAAAAGAAGTTGCCGATGACGGCGCCCTGTTGTCCGTTGGAAGTCGGATCGAGCGTCTCGGCATAGGATAGCCCTGTTTGGCTTGCGATTAGAAAGCCCGCTACCGAAAGCGAACTCATGATGATGCGCGCCATGGTTCCAATCAGGATGCCGACGGTAACCTCCTGGGCGATCAGCAAGCCCAGCGCCAGCGCCGAAGCCGGCGCTTGCTGCGGATAGGTACTGGCGACGGCGGGCGCCAGCGCTAGCGATATCGCCAGCGCCAGCATCAGGCGTACTCGCCCGGGCACGTTGGCGTCGCCGATCGCCGGCAGCAGCATGACCATCGCGCCGGTGCGCGCGAAGACAAGCAGATAGACGAGAATTACACCGGAAAGGCCGGGCAGGGTGATGGTCATCGCACGACTAATATGCCGCGATGCGCTGCACGATGTCGGTCATCAGGCTGCCCATCGCTTCGCCTGCGAACGGCAGCGAGATCAGCAGAACGATGAAGATCGCGATAATCTTCGGCACGAAAACCAGGGTCATTTCCTGGATTTGGGTCAACGCCTGCAGCAGGCCGATCACCAAGCCCACGACAAGAGCCGTCAGCATCGCCGGCGTGATCACCTCCAGCAGCACGTAGATGGAAGAGCGGGCAAAATCGATGGCGTCGGCGGGCGTCATTCGCGTTCCTCAAATCGGCATGTTCATGATGGATTGATAGGCGGCGACCACCTTGTCGCGAACCGCGACCACCGTATCGAGCGTCAGTTCGGCGGCGTTCACCGCATTGACGACATCAACCACATTGGCCTGGCCGGTGATCTGCTTGGTTGCCATTGTCTCGCCGTGCTTGATCGTGTCGATGCTGCTCTTCACCGCGTCGGAGAGAAAATTGGAGAAGCTGCCTGCGCCCGATGCCGCGGCGGGCGCCGCGCTCGCCGCTGTGGGCGCAGCGGCGGAAGCTCCCATCTGAGAGACGGCTTGGTAGGCTGCGGCTGCGGCTGCGGGTAAGACGGCCATCGAATGCTCCTCTTATCGCTGGTCCCCGCCCTGCGCGGGGAGATGCGTCACTTGTTGAGCAGATCCACCGTGCGCGCCATCATCGTCTTTGTGGCGTCCATTACGGTGAGATCCGCTTCGTAGGAACGCTGTGCTTCGCGCATGTCCATGATTTCGATGAGGCTGTTGACGTTGGGCAGCTTGACATAGCCCTGCTTGTCGGCGGCCGGATTTCCTGGATCGTATTGCAGGCGGAATGGCGTCATGTCCTGGACAGGCTTGCCCGCTTCAACGACGGTAGCGTCCAATGTGCGGTCGAATGCGCTTTTCACGGTCGGAATTTGCCGTCGGTAGGGATCGCCGCCGTTGACCGGAGAGGTCGAATTGGCGTTGGCGATATTCTCGGCGATTATCTTCATGCGGTCGGACTGGGCGCGCATTCCGGATGCGGCAACCGACATTGCTGTCGAGAAATCCATCTCTTACTCCTTCTACATACCCGGCTTGCCGATGGCGGTCTTCATCATCGAAATCGCCTTGGCATAGAGATTACTCGCCGCCTGAAATTGCGCCTGGGTGTCGGCCACCTTGATCATCTCTTGTTCCAGTGACACCGAATTTCCCGACGGATTGGAAGCGACGTCGGGCGTATCGATGTCGGCGAATCCCATCTGGTTGGTCGGCGTGACGGCAATGTGGCGCGGATTGTCGGTCATCAGCGCACCGGAGAACTGATTTGGCGCGGTGACGCTCTTCAGCGCTTGGGCAAAATCGACCGGCTTGAGGTCGCGTGCCGTGTATCCAGGTGTGTCGGCATTGGCGACGTTCTGCGACAGGACCGTTTGGCGCTGGTCGAGCCACGCCATGCGTTCCTTCAGCATCGAAAAGAGCGGGATGCCGGGAAGGTCCATTTCTCCCTCCGTATACGAATTGTTAGTCTTAAGAAGACCCATGCTGCGCCCCAACGATTAAGCCGCGCTTAACAAAAGCGGAAAAAGCTGCCGGGCAATTTGTTCACGCATTTAACCGGCGATTAAGGTTGACGGCTTTTGATGCGCCTCATGGATATTCTCGATATCGCACGTTATCTGGGCGCTCTGCTTCTGGTCCTGGGATTGATCGGCTTCGCCGGGTTGGCCGCGCGCCGCTTCGGTCTGCCAGGCCTCAGCAAATCGACGGCCACGCGCCGGCTCAAGATCGTCGAGACATTGATGATTTCGCCGCGCCAGCGCCTCGTCATCGTGCGCCGCGACGACGTCGAACACCTGGTGATGATCGGCCCGGAAGGCGCTTCGGTAATCGAGCCATCCATCGCGTCTTCCGCGCCGTCGGCAGGACCATCCTTATGATGAAGCGTTTTGCCGTTCTGGCACTGGCTTTGCTGTTGCTCGTGATTCCAGGCGCGGCGCACGCCGCGACGTCAGCTTCCGCTGCCGCGGCCGCAGGCGGCCTGTCCATCGATTTCTCCGGCGGCGGATTGTTCACCGACCGCATGATGCAGATCATTGCGCTGATCACGATCCTGAGCGTGGCGCCGTCGATCCTTATTATGATGACGAGCTTCGTGCGCATCGTCGTAGTGCTGTCGCTGCTGCGCACGGCGCTCGGCCTGCAGCAGAGCCCGCCCAACAGTGTGATCGTCAGCCTGGCGCTGTTCCTGACGCTGTTCGTGATGACGCCGACCCTGAAGGACGCCTACGCCCAAGGTGTCGAGCCGCTGATCAACAATCAGATCACAGCCGAGCAAGCTTTCGACCGCGCGGCGGTGCCGATGAAGAAATTCATGCTTGGCCATGTCCGGGGTGCGGATCTGAAGCTGTTTCTCGACATGTCAAACGACAAGGCGCCGCCGACGCCCGAAGCGGTTCCCCTCACCACCCTGGCGCCGGCCTTCATGCTGTCGGAACTTAAGCGCGCCTTCGAAATCGGATTCCTGATCTTCGTGCCGTTTCTTATCATCGACATGGCAGTGGCCTCGATCCTGATGAGCATGGGCATGATGATGCTGCCGCCGGTGATCATTTCCCTGCCGTTCAAGCTCATCTTCTTCGTTCTGGTCGACGGGTGGCGGCTGATCTCGGGATCGTTGGTCGAAAGCTACATGCACGGCCCGCCGCCCCACTGACTGCATCCCAAGAATCTCTCGAACCGCTTGGAAATATTGTTTTTTCTAATATTTTCATTATTCTGGAAATATAAAATCTTTTGAAATACTAATGACGCTGGCGTCGCTGGCACTGGAAACGCCGATGCCGACGTTACCTTCCATCTCGAGGAATTGAGGCGTGCCGGATGGGGGAATGCTGCGATGCCGGCGTGAAGGGGCTGCCTGCCGCGAAGTTAGGCTTATTCCGCGCGGGCATTGAGCAGGCCAATCTTTTGACCTGATGCTGACTTGCGGTGGTCACAGAGCAGCCATGCGGCTGGTGGCTCTTGGCAGAACCCATTCTTTTAAATGGTAAATTTTTGGAACCTATAAGTTTCACACGTCAGCGCCAAAATGCCCCCTTTTCAAACCCGCGCTGGATGCATAATGTGATGAATGATGAACGCTGAAGGGATAATTCAGATGAAACCGCTTCGTACCCTTCTTTTCACCTCAGCAGCCCTTGTCATAGCCGTCGCCGCGACGCAGGCGCAGTCCGCGCCGGATGTCGCCGGATCATGGAAACTCGCCATCGGCGACAACGTCGTTTGCCCCCTTACCCTTGCGCCGGACGGCACGGCAAGCCCAGCGGACTGTGCGGCTGGAAACCGCATTGCACGTTGGCAACTGGCGATCGACAAACTGGAGTTGAAGACCGCCTCCGGTGAAATGGTCGGCGTGCTTCTCCCCAAGGGAGACAGTTATACGGGTAAGCGTTTCTCCGACGGCCGCAAGCTTGTACTGAGCCGTTGAACTCCCCATCGATTTGACGGCGAAGCCGGGCCGCGTGATTCCCAGATCCCGCGGCCCATTTCTTTTGCAAGGCATGTTCCTCGCCCGTAATCTGACGGACATGACAAGCAAGACGCACGATCATGCGGACTGGTCGCACGGCCACATATATCTTGGTCATGCGCACGAGCGAGCGGAAGCGCGCACCAAGCTGGTGGCGATGCTGACCGCCGTGTTTATGGCTTTCGAGATCGCGGCGGGCTTGTTGTTCCATTCGATGGCGCTTCTGGCCGACGGCGTGCACATGGCGACGCATGTGGGGGCCCTGGGTCTTGCCGCTGGCGCTTATTGGCTGGCGCGCCGCCACGCCAATGACGCCCGTTTTTCGTTCGGATCAGGCAAATTCGGCGATCTTGCCGCTTTCTCCAGCGCGATAATCCTCGGCTTGCTCGCCTTCGGCGTGGTGATCGAGTCGGTCCGCCGTCTCATCGAACCGGTCGGCGTACATTATGAAGACGCATTGGTGGTTGCCGCCTTAGGTCTCGCCGTGAATGTCGCAAGCGCTGTGCTGCTGCACGAGCCGCATGTGCATCACATCGGCGACGGCCGCGCGCATTCCCACGATCACGACCACAATCTGCGAGCCGCTTATCTTCACGTGCTGGCCGATGCAGCAACGAGCGTTCTGGCAATTTTTGCGCTCGGCTCCGGTTTGTTTTTCGGACTCGCCTGGGCCGACCCGTTGGTCGGCGTCGTCGGCGCAGTTGTGATCTCGTCTTGGGCTTACGGATTGGTGCGTGAAAGCGCCCTGGTTCTGCTTGACGCGGAAGATGATCCCGCCTTGGCGCGCGATATCAAGACATTCATCGAAGGCGAAGCGAACTCCCAGGTGCTGGACTTGCACTTATGGCGGCTTGGTCCCGGTCATCGCGGCTTGATCGTTTCGCTCGTCTGCGGCGGTAAGGCAGACAACGAACAGATCAAGCACCGTCTCGTCGCACGTTATCCAAGCCTGAGCCACGTCACCGTAGAAGTGTCGGTCTGTGCCGATTGCGCCAGTCAGTCTTGACCAACGGATAATGGCTTGACCTGACACCTCCCTCTCTGTTCTCTACCGGAGATTGTTCTGGGGGTGGGAAGATGCACGAGCCGGCCATTGAGCTGAAGGGCGTGACCAAACGCTTCGGCGATCTGACGGCAGTGGATCGGTTGGACCTTGCCTTGCCGCGGGGCGGAATTTTGGGATTTCTAGGTCCCAACGGCGCCGGTAAGACGACGAGCCTCCGTATACTGCTGGGCCTCTATTCGCCCGATGCCGGAGAAGCCCGTGTTCTGGGACGTCGAGTCGAGGAAGTACGTTCGCGCATCGGTTATTTGCCCGAAGAACGCGGCCTCTACAAGCGTGCGCGCGCCGACGATGCGATCGCCTACGTCGCGGCTCTAAAAGGAATGAACCGGCACGCGGCGCTAAAACGCGCACGCGAACTGCTCGGCAAGTTTGGTTTAGGCCGGTTCGCGCGCGTGCGCATCGAGGGCCTGTCCAAAGGCATGGCTCAGAAAGTGCAACTCCTGGCGGCGGTAGCGCACGATCCGGACCTTGTTATTCTCGATGAACCGTTTGTCGGCCTCGATCCGGTCAATCAAGGAGAGCTTGAAGATTTCATTCGCGCTCTTGCGCGGGACGGAAAGACAATTTTGTTTTCCACACACACGATGGAGCATGCCGAGCGGCTTTGCGATCGCTTTGTCGTCTTGGTGCGTGGGCGCAAGCGCTTCGACGGCACGCTGAGCGAAGCGCGAATGCAGTTGTCGCGTCGTGCCCGCATCGGCGCCGAAGGAGATATCGGTTTCCTCACGACGGTGGAAAACGTGGTTCTCGTCACGCCGCCGGGAGCGGACCGCGAGTTCTGGGAGATCGATCTGAAGGAAGGTGCAGACGGCCGGGAGCTTCTCGCGGCATGTTTCGCGCGCGGCATCGTGCCGTTTCATTTCGATCTCGCGCCGCCCAGCTTGCACGACATTTTTGTGGCTCTGGTCGCAAAGGCAAACGTGTCATGATCCGACGGATATTACTCGTCGCTCGCCAGGAGTTTCTGAAATACGTAACCCGGCGCGGTTTTCTCGTCAGCCTGTTGATGGTTCCGCTGGTCATTGCACTTGCCGCTGTCGTTCCGACGCTCGTCGCATCGCATGCTCGGACGCGTGTCATAACAATCGTCGATCATGCCGGCGGCTACGAACAGGCGATCGCCGCTGCGGCCGCGCGCGACGAAGCCCATGAATCGCTGTCGGCTCTTGCGGACTACGCGGCGAAATACGCGGATATGACGGCACTGGGGCGCGCCGATCCGGCACTTGCCGCCATGCTGAAGGCGCCGGACCGCGTTGCGAAAATCAAGGCGTTTCAGGCCCGGGGCGGCTGGCATCAAGTCTTCGCGGAGCTTTCCGGCTATTTGCGGGCAGGCGCACCGGGTTTCACCCCGCCAGATCCGCATTTTGAGATAGCGACGACGCCAAACGACCTTGCCGCCGCAAATAGCAGCGATATCAGGGCCCTATCGCAGGCCTATCTTGCCGGCCACCGCGAGGTTGCTGTGGCCGGTCAGCCGACGCAGGTTTCCGCCATTATCGTGATTCCAAAGCATTTTGCCCCAGGCGCTTCGATCGCCGCGCAATATTGGACGACGGATACGACGAATACGGAGGCGCTCAACTTCGTGCATTGGGCGTTGACGGACGCCTTTCGTATCCGTGCCTTGCAGCAACTCGTGCCGCTGTCGCGCCGGTCGGATGTCAATCTCGATGTCGACGCCGACGTTCAGGTGTTTGATCCGACGAAGGCGGCTGGGCATATCAGCTTTGCGGACCGTCTGGCTCCGCTCGTGCCGACGGGGTTGGCCTTTCTGCTGTTCGTCGTTGCGTTTTCCAACGCGGCGCTTCTGCTGCAGAGCGTCATTGAGGAAAAGTCAACGCGCATGATCGAGGTCTTGCTGTCCTGCGCATCGCCGCAGGAAATCATGACGGGCAAATTGATGGGTGTGATCGCAGTCGCGCTGGTAACGCTGGCCTTATGGGGTGCGGGACTCTTCGCCGTGGCGTCGTTTTTTTCGCATGAAACGGTCGCCGTCGTGAAAGCAGGCTTGGCCGTCGTCGCAATCATGAACCTGCTGCCCCTGATTCTGCTGTATTTCCTGTGCGGGCTGCTGATTTACAGCACAATTTTCCTGGCAATCGGCGCAATGGCAAATTCGCTCCCCGATGCGCAGGCTCTTATGACCCCGGCAATGCTGGTCATCATGATACCGAACATGCTGCTTGGCGTTCTGATTCAAGATCCGAACGGCATGCTCGCCACGGTCATCTCTTGGATACCGATCTACACCCCATTTTTCATGCTGGTGCGGCTGCCCTTCCATCCCCCGGCCATCGAACTTTGGCTGACGGCGGTGCTGGTCATCCTGACGACCATTTTTTTGATCCACCGGACGGGGCGGATATTCGCCAATCATGTGCTGGCGACCGAACGCCCGCCCGCTTTCGACACGCTGATCAAGCAACTTGTGGCCGGCCTGCGCCGCAAACCGGCTTGAAAACGAAAAGGCCGCCCGAAGGAGCGGCCTCTGCCAATTTTCTCAAAACCCCAGGCGCGCTTATTTCGGCAACAAGCCCTCGCGCTGCATGCGCTTCCGTTGAAGCTTGCGATAGCGGCGGATCGCCTCGGCGCGCTCCCGCGCGCGTTTCTCGCTCGGCTTTTCGTAATGGCCCCTCAGTTTCATCTCGCGGAAGATGCCTTCGCGCTGCATCTTCTTTTTTAGCGCCTTCAGCGCTTGGTCGATATTGTTGTCGCGAACGATGATCTGCAAAGCCAAGCTCCTGCGGGGTTTCTTGAGGGGCGGCTAGATATCAGAAGGGGTTAGCTATGTCCACCTCACCCCTTCAAATCTTCGAATGACCTCCTACTTTCGATAGACGGTGTGTGGCACAAGTCCCCCAAAACGCGCAGGGGCATCCCCTCATTTTTCTAAGGTTCGAAGAGGCGTCTCGGCATTTGACCGCTAAGCCCCTGAAATACATAGTCCAGCCATGGCAATCTTGAAAATCGCCCGCATGGGGCATCCGGTCCTTGCCCGGCGCGCCGATCCGGTTCCGGACCCTGCCTCGTCCGCCATCCGGCGCCTTGTCGCGGATATGGTCGAAACCATGATCGACGCCAACGGTGCCGGGCTCGCCGCGCCACAGGTGCATGTCGCCCTCCGCGTGGTCGTGTTTCAGGCGCCTGCCGACCGGGCGGACGAAGGGCTTGCCGAAACGGAGCGCTTCGATCAGACCGCGCCTTTGACCGTGTTGATCAATCCAGAAATCGAGATTATCGGCGGCGATACGGAGGGCGGTTGGGAGGGCTGCTTATCGGTGCCTGGAATGCGTGGCTTTGTCGAACGGCCGGCCCACATCTGCTATCGTGGCGTTGATCACGAAGGCCGCCTCGTTGAACGGACGGCGAAAGGGTTTCATGCTCGCGTTGTGCAGCACGAATTCGACCATCTGAATGGCATCCTCTATCCACAGCGCATGAGCGACCTGAAAAAATTCATTTTTGAAAGTGAAGCGCATCACTGGGTAAAGGCAAACGAATGACGACGCGCGGACGAAAACGGGGTCCGAAAGATGATACCGCGCTGAAAAGCGCCGTTATCGAGGCGACGTTGCCCCATATCGCGTTTGACGGGCTAACGGATAAATTGATGGAACGCGCTGCGAACGAGGCCGGCGCGGACAAGGACGATCTGCTGCGGCTTTTTCCAAATGGCGCACTCGGCTTGCTCGAGGACTACTCCGACAGCGTCGATGCCGAGATGGAAAAAAGGTTGTCGAAGCTGAAGCTCGCCACGATACCTATCCGCAAACGCATTGCCACCGCAGTTAAGACGCGGTTGGCAATTTTGAAGCCGCACAAAGAAGCGGTGCGGCGTGGCGTCGCTCATTTGAGCTTGCCGCGGAACGTGCCGCTCGGCGCCAAACTTGTCTACCGCACCGTTGATGCCATGTGGCGTGCCGCGGGCGATGTCTCGACGGATTTCAATTTCTACACCAAGCGCGGCATCTTGGCGGGAGTCTATTCGGCAACGTTGATGCGCTGGCTGACGGACGACAGTGAAGACGAAAGCGCCACCGACACCTTTCTTGCCGCGCGCATCGAGAATGTCATGCAGTTCGAGAAACTGAAATCGCAAATGCGGGAACGGGCGAAAAAGCTTCCGACGTTGACCGACGTGCTGTCCGGATTCAGTGCGCGGAAGCCTTAGGCCCAAGCCTCGTGATGTGTCCCATCTTGCGGCCGGCTCGTAATTCTTTTTTTCCGTAAAGGTGCAGGGCGCCGCAACTCTCCGAGAGCTTGTGCCAATCTGCCGCTTCCTGACCGATGATATTTTCCATCACGGCGTCGGCATGGCGCTCAGGCGAGCCTAGCGGCCAGCCGGCGATAGCGCGGATGTGCTGCTCGAACTGGCTGACCAAGCAGGCGTCGATCGTCCAGTGGCCGGAATTATGCACGCGCGGCGCGATTTCATTCACAAGTAGTATACCGTCTTTGGCTACGAACAGCTCGACGGCCAGCACACCGACATATTCGAGCGCGTCCGCGATGCGTCGGGCGATGTTCCTGGCTTGAGACGCTTGCGCTACGCTTAACGGCGAAGGGACCGTCGAGCGGCGCAGAATATGATTTTCGTGCACGTTCTGCGGCGGATCGTAGGCGACGAAGTCTCCGTCTTGTCCGCGCGCGCCGATAATGGATGCCTCGAATTCGAAGTCAATGAAGGCTTCCAGGATCGATGGGGCATCCTCAAAGGCGGCCCAAG
>JAGWVX010000300.1 GCA_018970685.1 Alphaproteobacteria bacterium
GACGCCCGTGGTGTCGAAATGCCAGGGTCCGAGCTGGGTGACGCCGACCGGCCCGTTGTCGCCGTCCATTTCCGTCATCGACAGCAGGGGGTGGTTGAAATCCGACGTCTTGCCCCAGTAGAGCGCCGGGTGGGCGTTGAAAATCTGCAGCCCGCTCATCAGCAGAAACGCCAGGCATCCGGCGTTGATCCAATGACTGATGCGGACGAACAGTTTGTGCCGGGGAAAAAGGTAGTGAGGGGCCTTGGGCGCGAGGCCAAGGGCACGGCGAATGATCTCAGCAGGCTCGATTTTCGTCACGCCGGGCTCCGCGATCCGTTGACGCGCAGAATAGCAAGTCCCATTGCCAAGCGCACGCGCCGGGCCGAAAACTGGCTTTCGGCCGGTCTCTTAGGTGGACATTCGCACCAGGCCTTGATTACGTTACATCATCTTTTTCGAGGGCTTCGTTATGACGTCGGCACTTCGCCTCCACCCGGACCGCTTCTTCCCAGCCGATGAGGCCGCGCGCGCCGTCGCGCGCCGGCTGTTCGCCCGGGTCGAGAAGCTTCCGATCGTCAGTCCTCACGGCCACACCGATCCGGCTTGGTTCGCGACCGACGCGGCGTTCGAAGACGCCACCAGCCTCTTTCTTTGGCCGGACCATTACGTGCTGCGCATGCTGTACAGCCAGGGCATTGGTTTCGACCGGCTTGGGATCGCTCCCCTCGAAGGGAAACCGGTAGCAACCGATCGCCGCGCGGTGTGGAAGCTGTTCGCGTCGAATTATCATCTGTTCCGCGGCACGCCTTCGCGCACCTGGCTCGATCATGCCTTCTCGACGGTCTTCGGTATGGAGCTGCGCCTCGAGGAAGCGACAGCCGATCTTTATTACGACGCCATCGGCGAAGCGCTGGCCAAGCCGGAGTTTCGTCCGCGCGCGCTGTTCGAGCGTTTCGACATCGAGGCCTTGGCCACCACCGAAGGCGCCACCGATCCCCTCGCGCATCACGCCAAGATCAAGTCGGATTGGGGCGGGCGCGTGATTACGACCTTCCGGCCCGACGGCGTCGTCGATCCCGACAACGAAGAGTTCGCCAGGAACGTGGCGCGCCTCGCCGAATTGACGAAGGAAAACACCGCGACCTGGAAAGGCTATCTCAAGGCGCTGGCCAACCGCCGCGCCTTCTTCCGCGAGCATGGCGCGACGGCTACCGACCATGGCCATCCCACGGCGCGCACCGCCGATCTGAGTCCCGCCGAATGCCAGGCGCTGCTGGACCGGGCGCTGAGGAGGCGTCTCGAAGCCGGCGACGCCGAATGCTTCCGCGCCCAGATGCTCACCGAAATGGCGCTGATGTCGTGCGACGACGGCATGACGATGCAGATCCATCCCGGTTCGTTCCGCAACCACAACCCGGCGCTGTTCGCGATGTACGGCCGCGACCGCGGCGCCGACATCCCGATGCGCACCAGCTATGTGGATACGCTGAAGCCCTTGCTCGATCGCGTCGGCACGCGCGCGGATCTGACCGTCATTCTGTTCACCCTCGACGAGAGCAATTACGCGCGCGAACTGGCGCCGCTGGCCGGACACTACCCCTGCCTCAAGCTGGGTCCCGCCTGGTGGTTCCACGATTCGCCGGAAGGCATGATGCGGTTCCGCCGCCAGACGACCGAGACCGCCGGCTTCTACAACACGGTCGGCTTCAACGACGATACGCGCGCTTATTTCTCCATCACGGCGCGTCACGATCTGGCGCGGCGCATCGATTGCGCCTATCTCGCCGAACTGGTCGCGACGCATCGCCTGGACGAGGCGGAAGCGGCGGAGATCGCCGTCGACCTCGCCTACAATCTGCCGAAGAAGGCGTACAAGCTGTAAACCGGGAAACAACGCTCCCCGCCTTTTTTGCCGAAGGTCCGACGGTCGCATTCGGGACGAGTGCGGACCTCGGCCGTTGTTCTCACATGCGCCAAAAGCGGAACTATAATTCCCCGTTCCGGGGCGCCAACGCGGACCTACAGCGGTGCACACCAATCTCAACATCGACGGTGATGGTGCACTTTTGCGGCCGACGAGTGATGCGCACGCCTATATGGAAGATCTTCGACGACGATTGCGGAGGTAAATAATTACGCCAGCAATGAGCCCGCCGAGTACCACAACTGCAAGTCCGGCGAGAGCCATTAGATTGCGGATCGGAGCGATAATCGTGAAATTCCCGATGCGCTCATAAAAGCCGTTGAAACTGGAAAGGGCAGACGGGAGGGCGAGCAAATCAGCTTTCGACATTTCGAGCCGTCGCTCTTTTGGGTGGTAAGTTGATTCCCAAGGAAAAAGCCCATCCGCGGTATCTTCCTCAATGTGCCCACCGAGAACGGCCGCTACCGGCTTATTCCGGACGAAATCGGCCACGCGAATCGCGCTCGCGAGATCGGCCGCGGGATCGTCGAGAAGGAGACGCCCGGGCATCATGAAATCGCCCGAAAATAGTAGCGTCGTGTTCCGATCATATAACACAATATGGGTTGCTTCGTGGCCAGGCGCTGGCAGAACGTCGATGATCCGGTTTCCGAGATCAATGTGCGCGTGCCCTTCGGGCCAATCGGCAAAGCCATAATATTGCTTGACGCTGACAAGGTCGTAACCGACGACCTGAACATTACGAAGGTGCTCGAACTGCGGATCGCCTGCGCGGTGGTCGAGATGGCGATGCGTGTGAACCACAAGCAAGGGAAGTCCTGCTGCTCCATATCGTGAAAGAAGCCACATCACGGAGCGCGCCAACGGCATTTTTTTAGAATCAGCAACATCTCCCGTGTCGATCAAAAGCGCTCTGCGACTGCCAATGAGGAGGTAGATGAAATTCGCTTCCCATGTCGCACAGAGATTCTCGCGAAGAACGAAGGTGCGCGGATTGAATTCATGCACTTCGAGCGGCGGCCGGTGGTGGGCCGCACAGTTCGGACTGCCCTCATCCCATTTTGCCTGCCACGGCTTGACCAACGGCTGTGCGTAAGCGCCGCACAGTAGAAGTGCTATAGCCAGGGCGGCGGAGACTATCCGTCTTGGAACGTCACGATCCATATGACCATCATAGACAGGTCGGCCCGAGTGTGGCCAGTGCGCCGAGTTTCCGCTTCCGGCGGATTTTGTTGAAAAACTCGACGGTGACCGACGCTGATCCGCCCCCGAGGTGTGAGGATGTCGTCGTTTGCGCGGCTCCCGGCCTCACACCGCCATCGCGGGCTGGGGCATCGGGATCAGCTTGGCGAGTTTTCTGAGGTTCTGGGCTACCGCGGCTAATGTGAACTCGTCGCGGGCACCGCAAGGCCCTCGTAATCGTAGTCGCCCCATCCGCAGGATGCGCTTGAGGTGCGCGAACAGCATCTCGACCTTTTTGCGCTCGCGGCGGGACTGAAGATATTCGGGCGTGTCGCGCAGGTTCCGCACGATGTCGCGCGCGGCCTCGTGCACGCTGACGGACAGTTTGCGCGGGTTGGGACCGGGACAGCACTTCGCCTTGAGAGGACACGCCGCACAGTCGCGTCGTTCGGCGCGGTATTGTCTTCGGTTACCGAAGACGATCCCGGTTCTCTGGTTGGTGAAGTGTCGGCGGTATTGAACAAGCAATTTGCCCGCCGGGCAGGTGTAGCTGTTGGTGTTGGCATCGAAGCGGAAGGCGGACAGGCCGAAGGTGCCGTCGTCGCGTTCGCTCTTGTCGAAGAGCGCCACGTGCGGGGCGATGTTCTTCTCGTTCACGATCCAGTTCAAAATCTCCGCCGTGCCATAGGCGCTGTCGCCGCTGAGCCGCTGCGGCTTCAACCCGAAGCGCTCTTCGGTACGGTCGATCATGGTCTTGGTGGCGCCCACTTCGGCCTGCCGGATCGCCCGGGTCGGCTCGACATCCATGATGATCGAAGCCTTGAGGTCGATCAGATAGTTGTCC
>JAGWVX010000301.1 GCA_018970685.1 Alphaproteobacteria bacterium
TGGCGACGACGCCGAGCACGTCGGCGAGTCGGCGCGCGTCCTGCGCCGCTTGCGTCTTGCGACGACCGGCGGCCTTGCGCAGGGCGCCCGCCGCGTCGGTCATGCTCGCGGCGATTTCATTGTCGGTCGGCGGAGGCTTGACGGCGATCGGGTTCAGCGTCGCGTCGAGCAGAAATGCCGTGTCGGAAATCATCGCCAGCTTCTTCTGCTGGTCGTCCGGCACGAAGCTCTTCAGCGTCAAGATCTGCCCGATCAGCGGATTTTTCGACAAAGCGCCGGCCAGCTTGTCGGTGGCGTCGAGCGACGGCGCCAGCACGTCGATCGTGTTGGGCGACGTTTGCGGATCCTTCATCAGATCGTACAGCGTCGACATCGATTCCACGTGGCGGTTTCTGAGGTCCAGCGGGTTGAAGTCGAATTTGAGGAACGGAACCGTGGCAAGCGCAACCAACCCGGCCAGGCCGGCCGCGATCAGCACGGCGTTGCGGCGGGTCTGGAGAAACCGATCGGCCGGCGCGAAGAACTTGAAGCCAACCGACTCGTCTTCTCCGGCCGGCTTGACCATTAGGATGAGCGCCGGAAGGAAGGTAATGCTGAGGACGAATGCGATCACCATGCCCATGCCGGCAATCAGGCCAAGCTCGGCCACGCCCACGTAATCGGTCGGCAGGAACGAATAGAAGCCCGCGGCGGTGGCCGCAGCAGCTAGCGCCAGCGGCACGCCGACGCCACGGCCGGCTCGTTTCAAGGCGGCCGCGAGATCGTTGCTGTGGTGCCGCTCGGAGCGGTAGCGTACGGCGAACTGAATGGCGAAATCGACTCCGAGGCCGACGAACAAGGCGACGAAGGCGATCGAGATGATGTTGAACACACCGATCATCAGCAGGCCGGCGGCCATGGTCAGCGACAAGCCGGTGAAGAGCGTTGCCAGGATGCAGAAAATGATGCGGAAAGAGTGCACCGCCAGCCATAGCGACAGCGTTACCGCCAGCAGCATGGCGATCCCCATCACATCGGCACGCTGGGAGATGGTGGCGAATTCTTCATCCTGAAGAGGGACGGGGCCGGTCAGCCGCACGCGAACGCCGTTGGCCGGCGTGAGGCCCAATTCGCGCGCGGCGTTGCGGATGGCTTTTTCCGCGGCCTCGCCCGGCATCAGTGCGTCGTAGTCGAGCTTCGGCTGCACTTCGATAAACGTACGCAATCTTTCGCCGCCGGCCGTGCCGGTGAACAAGGTCCGCCAGGAGAGGAATTGCGTCTTGCCCTGCGCGGCCTTCTCCAGCGTATCGGCGAACGCCGTCATGGGGGCGTCGATGTCGGAGAGCTTGGCCTGGCCGTGCGCGATGCCCATCAGCGCGGTGCTCAGGCTGTCCATCACGCCGCGTAGCGACGGGTCGGCGGCAAGCGCGCCCAGGAAGGGCTGGGCCGTTACCAGTTTCTGCGTCGTGTCGCGCACTTCCTGTTCGGACAGGAACAGCAGGCCATTGCGTTCGAAAAACGGTCCGCCATCGGGACGGCGCACCGCGGGGAACAGCACTTTGTTCTGGGCGAGCTTCGCGGCCAGCGTGTCGGCCGCCCAGTTGGCGCGATCCGCGGTCGGGGAGTCGATCACCACCAGAATGAGGTTGTTGCGCTGCGGGAACAGCTTGTCGAAGCGCGCCATCTGTTTGCGCCACGGCAGGTTGGGCGAGATCAGTGTGCTGCTGTCCGTGTCCATGGCGAAGTGGTTCGCCGTGTACAAGCTTCCGACCAGGGCCGCGAGCACGCCGGCGATGACGACGGCGTGCGCGTGACGGCAACAGAATGCGACGATTTTTTCAATGATCGACATAGGGCCTTCGGCCTGTAAGGAAACTACTGCTGAACGTCAGGCGCGTCGGGCATATCAGGAGCGTCGGGCGCCTTGCCTTCATCGTTCTCGATTTTGGACTCACGCTTCTGCAGATAGATGCTGCGCATGGCGGCATAATAGTCGATAGAGGTTCGTTCAATACCGCGTAATGCACCGATGTGCCGCGAACGGTGGTCGACAAGTTTCAAGAAGTTTTCTCCGAGGGAGACGTAGAGCTTGCCATGATAGGTCACGTAACCCAAGGGATTGAAGTAGTGGTCGACCAAAATCCTGCCAAGGGCATCGCGCGGCACGGTTGATCCCAGGAGCGGCAGCACCAGATAGGGCCCGCCCGGAACGCCATAGACCGCCAGCGTCTCGCCGAAATCTTCGTCATGTTCCGGACATCCCATGCCGGTCGCAGGATCCATGATACCCAGCACGCCCATCGTGGTGTTGACGCCGAGCCGGCAGACCGCAAGGCCCGCCCGCGTCACTTGGCCTTGCAGCACGTCGTTTGCGAAAGTGATCGGCAGCGTCAGATTGGAGAGGAAATTGTGTACGCCGTCACGCGCGCCTTCCGGTATGGCGGATTTGTAATACGTCGCGGCCGGCAGCGCGGCGCGGTCGTCCAGCGTGTGGTTGAAAGCGAAGATCTGGCGATTGACCGGCTCCAACGGATCATTGGCGCTGTCGTCCTGCCCGCTGCTGGCGCATCCCCCCAGCAGCAAGGCAAAAGCTATCGCGACCCAACATTGGCGTTTTGTCACCTGCGGATACCCCACCATCCGAAGTAACGATACAAAGAGTCGCAGCTACACGTCCACGGAATGTTGACGCCATTTGCCGATTAACGTTTCTACATGACCGCGCCTATATGCCACGGCACAAACTCCGTGTCGCCGTAGCCCAATTCCTCGCTTTTGCTCTTCTTGCCGGAGGCGACGTCAAGCAGGTAATCGAGGATTTCAGCGCCTTTTTCCTCGACGCTTGAGGCGCCGCTGGCGATGGTCCCGCAATCGACGTCCATGTCGTCCTTCATGCGGCGATAGACGTCGGAGTTGGTAGCCAGCTTGACGGATGGGGAAGGTTTGCAGCCATAGGCCGAGCCGCGCCCTGTGGTGAATGCGATCATGGTCGCGCCCGAAGCCACTTGTCCGGTGGCGGAGCAGGGATCGAGACCGGGGCTGTCCATGAACACCAGACCACGCTTGCGCAGCGGCTTGGCGTATTCGATCACATCGTTGAGAGGCGAGGTGCCGCCTTTGGCAACCGCGCCCAGCGATTTCTCCAGAATGGTCGTCAGCCCTCCCGCCTTGTTGCCCGGCGAAGGATTGTTGTTCATCTCCATATTGAACATCGCCGTATAGCGTTCCCACCACGCGATGCGGGCTCGCAGCGTGTCGACGATCTCCGGCGAGGCGGCCCGCGCATAGAGCAGGTGCTCGGCGCCATAGATTTCGGGCGTTTCCGAAAGGATCACGGTGCCGCCCAGGGCCACCAGCCGGTCCGAAGCGTTGCCGAGCGCCGGATTGGCGGTGACGCCGGACCATGCATCCGAGCCGCCGCATTGCAGGCCGACCACGATTTCGCCGGCCGGCTGCTCGCTTCTTTGCGCGCGATTCACTTCGGGCAATATGGCGCGCAGCCGCTCCAGGCCTTCGGCGATGGCTTTTCGCGTGCCGCCGGTATCCTGGATCGTGAAGGACTGGAAATTCGCGTCGTCGCTGAGCCCGTATTCCTGCTTGAAGCGCGCGAGTTGGACGACCTCGCAGCCCAGGCCGACGAGCAGCACCGCGCCGAAATTGGGATTGGCCGCAGTTCCCCACAGCGTGCGGCTCAACAGATCGTAGTACTCGCCGCTGCTCGCCATGCCGCAGCCGCTGTGATGGGTGATGGGGACGATGCCGTCGACGTTGGGATAGTCGCGCAGCAGGCCGCTGCGTTCCGCCGCTTCGGCGATGTGGCGGGCGACCGTCGCCGAACAGTTCACGCTGGTCAGGACGCAGACATAGTTGCGCGTGGCGACGCGGCCGTCGGCGCGCTTGTAGCCCATGAAGGTGCGCGGCGCCTCGTTGGGGCGATAG
>JAGWVX010000302.1 GCA_018970685.1 Alphaproteobacteria bacterium
CTGCGTCGAAGCATCGTGTGATCCCGCGATCATCAGCGGTTCCGGATTGCCGGACAAGGCCGAGTTCCGTTGGAAAACAGTGGTGGTGCGGCTGGGGATGTGCTGGACGGCGCCGTATCGCCCTCCGTATTTCCGAGGGTCGAGCGGAAGAGCACGCTTGATTCAAGGAGTTGCCGACGGCCGTTGGGCGATCCGCCGAGACTTCGTGTCTTTTGCGTCTTCAGCGGAAGGTCACTCGCCGATTGGCGAGAATTTCGGCAGCGCGTTGCTCGAAAAGAATGGCCCGGAGGGTTGGGGGCCTTAGCCGGGCCAGTTGTATCAAAGACGATCACTATGCGGGATGCACACTGTCAGGGCGCCTTTGATCGCGTGATCGTCGGGCAATCGCTCCAAGGTGTCATTGATCTGGATCAATGAAGCACTGCGGGGCACGCGAGTGCGCACGGAGCGACATATCGGGAGCGGTTCTCTCGTCCGGGAATCGGCCAGGAGAAATTGGCGGTGGATAAGAGTGCGGCAAGAAGGTATCCTCGCCTCGCAAGAAAGAAGGCATCGGATGAGCGATGTTTCGAACCACGCACCGCATCCCCTCGATGTGGCTTTAGGTGGACGCATTCGCCTGCGGCGACGAGAACTCGGGTTCACCCAAATACAGTTGGCGCGGCGAGTCGGCATCACGTTTCAGCAGCTTCAGAAATACGAGCGTGGCGTGAATCGCGTGAGCTTCTCGCGACTGGCCGAAACAGCACGAGCGCTTGAGTGCAGCCTGCAGGACATTGTCGGAGAATTGGACTGTTCGAAGGGGTCGTCCGTGTTCTCGCGACATATCGCTCGCTTGAACGAGCCGGACATAGCGGAACTTCTGGAATCTTATACCGCGATCCAATCGCCCAAGCACCGGCGTGCCATTCTCAACCTCGCCAGGCAACTTGCCGGAGAACGAGCGGTGCAGGTAGCGGAATAGGGCAGTGTGCGGGATGCCCCGGGGACCGCTCCGGAGGCGTGGCGCCGATCCCCCTGCGGTCAGAGGCAAAACCGTCCGGCTGCGGATCGATCTTGTCTCCGCTGAGGAAGCGCGCCAGAAGACCCGGTTACACGTCAGCGCGGGGTGGCAGTACAGAAGGCAAGAATTCACGCACCGGACCGCTCCGATCCATCTCCCAGACAATACAATAACAGAAAGCTCACTCCGTAATGTGAGCGAATGCCCGCCCGGTCAGGGTGTCAATCGTGGAGTGCCGCGTTTGCCTATTTTCTCCGCCTGTCGCATGGACCAGCGCACCCGCTCCGCGACGTATGCGGCGAACGGCGCGATATCGAGGTCTATTGATGCGCGGTCGAGCGCGTGGAGGTGTTCGTCCCGATCCTCAACGCGTATAACCGTCCACGGATAGCCGCCCGAGGCCAGGGCCACGTTCATAAGAAAGCGCGCCATGCGCCCGTTGCCGTCGGGATAGGGATGGATATAGCCGAAGAGCCAGTGGCCCAAGACAGCGCGGACTGACGGCTCCGGTTCTTGTTCCAGAAGATCGAAGAGCGAAGCCATGGCGTCTGACACCGTCTCGGCACGCGGCGGCACGTATCGGGAGTCGCGCAGGTACACCGGATTTCGGCGGTATCCCGCAAGAGCGGTCGCCGGAACGATACCGGCCATGACGAACGGCTGGAAGAGTTCCCGATACCACTCCCGATGCGCCGTGCGAATGAGAGCGCCGGGTTCTTTCCCGCCGATGACTGATGTGACAGATTTCTTCACCAGCTGGAACGCCTGCCAGTACCCGCGAGCGGCAAGGGCGTTCTTGCTCTCCGCGTCCGCCGTATTGTCGTTCGGGTTCCACGCGCCCGAGCGGACGCGTTCGATAAGGTCGGGAGTGACGTTATATCCCTCAATGGAAAGGGAGTGGTACGCGTCGCTCGCGTAGATGTCGTCCACGAAGCCGAGATAGTCTTTTGGTTTCTTCGGCAATCCGGGCGCTTTCGGAAAGGTATCGACGACCGCGCCTCGCGCCGTCTCCCATAGTGCATGGATGCGCCCCACGATGGGGGGTGCGGCGACGATCAGCGCGCCGAATGTTTGTTCCGGCGTGAATGGATCGCTCTCGCGCACTACGTACCCGGCCGATCTCATCGCGGAGACGATTTCGTCGGCGACAGCGTCACGTCCGACGCGGCGGAACGCGCCCGCGAGGCGTCCGGCCACAACCGAGCGCCCGTTTTCAAGGAGGTGGTTCAATACATCCGAGGCATCCTTCACGTGCGAGAGGACGACGTGTGTCTCCACGGGATTGCGGGCGAAGAATGCTTCCGGCACGCGGACAAGGGCGGCGGCGGACGAGAAGAGACGCAATCCATCGCGCTCCACGAGGTCCGCCTTGGACGGCATCCGCTGTTTGAGGTCATAGAGTGATGTGCCGAAGAGGAGTTTGATCGTGCTGTTCGTGCCTTTCGGGCTGTATACGACCACTTGTGCGGGGATAATCGTGTTCTCCGCGTGGAGGAGGAGCGATTGTTCCGGCGAGAGGTGCCAGCTGTCCCCGAAGCGCTCGGTGCAATATCGGGCACAGAATTCCCAGAAGGACGCGAACCACGGCGTACTGTCGCCCTTCGCCGCGCCCGGGCTCCATGAAATGAGCCAGCCCTTCGCAACCTCGCGAATGAAGCCGTTCTTCAGAAGCCGTTCCCGGTGCACGCGCGAAAGCTCGTTCGACCGGAACACGCGCCCTTTGCGTTGGAGCTTCGAAAGAACTGCGAGGGACGCGGCGAGCTTCTCATTCGGCGTTGCCATGGAGGTCTCCTTCCGCGGCGCGCGTTTATACGGCTGCATAGTTACAAGGGTACCATGTCGTACAGATGCAAGGCAATGGTGTATTGTTGATGCAAGGCAATGCATCCGCACAGTTTCAAGGACATTCGGTGGGAATCCCCACATATGGGCCTAATTCCAGCGTAATTTGGATTGTGGAGAGAGGTTAACCAAGGGGAGCTCCGTCACCCCGCCCCGATGCGGAGCGACACCGTCCGGCTCTGTATCGATCCCGTCTCTGCTTCCCCCGCATATGCGACATGCGCCAGTGTACGGCGCCGCCCCGACGTACGAGATGCCCGCGCACGAAATGCAGGCGCGGAGACGACCGTTCCCCCGCGGTGACGGCATTCGTGTTCCGGTGCGTGAGGTTCATAGTCCGTTCGACATGGTCGAGAAGGGGCGGGCGGCTCCGCCGCGCCCGCGCAACGTTGAGGCGGCTGCGGTCGGTGGGTTCCTGCCGCAAGGCGTTTTCCGATGAAAGAAGAAGGCAAAAAACGGTAAGGAACGGTACGTCCTCCACGAGTGGGTCTGTGAAACCGCTTCGAAGCGGGACCCCACCCAAAATCCAGTGATGTCATTGATAATTTGAATGAATCTGTTGCAATATTATCGTCGTCGGTCACGCAAGACCTGTGACCTTCATTCGAGAATGTCTATCGCTAAATCAATACCTTCGCGGGTATTTGGGCGGGATCGCGTTGGGCGTGTATTCACATCGCATCGCGTGGGCGTGCCGCTCTGGACGATGAAGCGCTGGCTCGGACATGCGTGGCTCGAAGCACCATCATTTGCGCGGAAGCCGTTGGTTTGGAGGAGCGCACTTTGGTCGGGCGAATGTGGCGTGGTTGTTAAAGGCCATTGTCCCTAGCGGCGCAGGAAGGCCTAAAAGATATAGATGTAGACATCGCGTGACGAAACGAGATCGTCGTCCGCGTGGCAGATTTTCATTCCCCTATCGACAAAGTAGCTCTCAATTCCGTGCGCGTCAGGCAAAGATGCCGCCAACCACGTTGTCCACCTGCTGATGTCTTGGTTCTCTGTCTCTTGCCGATATATTTGCTGTGTTTGGGGATCATGGGTAAGGCCGATGT
>JAGWVX010000303.1 GCA_018970685.1 Alphaproteobacteria bacterium
GCCGGTGCCGGTCTGGGCGATGCCGATGACATCGCGCCGCTTGATCACATGCGGTATGCCTTCGGCCTGGATCGGCGTCGGCGTGGTGTAGCCCGCTTCGGCGACGGCCTTCAGCAATTCGGGCGACAGGCCGAGAATGTCGAAGCCCGGCTCGGTCGCGGACGACACCGCCGCAATCGGCGCAGACTCGGCGGAGGCGGCGTCTTGGGCTGCGGTTTCAGCTGGCACAAGAGAATGCGCTTTTGCCGCCGGACCGACCTCCGCGGCCACTGTATTTTCAGCAGAGTTCATTGCGGCGTCGGCCACGGAATTTGTAGAAGTATCCGAAGGGCTTACTTCAACTTTGCCGGCTTGCGCGCCGGCGGTCGTCACGTTCGTCAAATACGCTCCTTAACAGGGGCGCACTCAAGCGCCCGCGGTCTGCCCGGATTGGCGACCGAACCTGTGTGCACTGCAATATCGGAACAAAATGTGAAAAGTCAAGGTCTGGGGAAATACGCGACCTCTCTTCGTCCTAGACGGGCTTGATCCGGCTATCCAGTCAGCAGCCGTTCAGCACGCGTCCGCTGAGCAAAACGACTCAGAACGGCGTAGCCACGCTGTCGTTGGCGACCAAGGGCGGCCGTGACGAACTGGTGCTATGTTGGCGGCGTCTTGATCGGCGATGACCATGACGATCAAATATCACTACACGCTGCATCCACTCTCGCCTGAAGACGGTGGCGGATATCTGCGCGAGTTTTCGAATTTCTCCGCGTAGCCGGCGACAGGAGCGCTAAAGAAGAAGTCGGCACGGACGGACACAAGGCGCTAAAGGCAGCACTTGCCACGTTGAAACAGTTGATGCCCCGGCGATAGACAAACCCGCCAAACCGCTGCACGGTCGCACCGGAGCGCGAGGAGGGCGGGATGACTCCACACGGACCGATTTACTGCGAGACCGGGCATCCTTGGCTGTTCATGGCCGAGCCGGTCAACACCATCACCAATGGGTTTATCATATTGGCGGCGTTTCTGGCCTTCATCCATGTGCGCCGCGCGCGCATCGGGTTTCCGCCGGCCATTTCGGTGCTGCTGTTCCTGCTGTTCGCGACCGGCATCGGCAGCACGCTGTGGCACGGCTTGCGCACGAGCTGGGCCTTACAGCTCGATTGGATGCCCGGCGTGGCGTTTCTGATCGTGTTCACCGGATTGTGGATGGGGCAGCTATTCGGTCGCATCGCGGGTGTGCTCGGGCCGTTGGCAATGCTGGCGGCGGTGGTCGTCAGTGTCGCGTTACTGTGGCACACGCTTGGCGCCGCGCAACCGA
Organism: Alphaproteobacteria bacterium; assembly: GCA_018970685.1. Taxonomy (GTDB): domain Bacteria; phylum Pseudomonadota; class Alphaproteobacteria; order Micropepsales; family Micropepsaceae; genus Rhizomicrobium. The sequence goes on from JAGWVX010000303.1 coordinate 1,310, forward strand.
CGCCGTCAGCGCTGCGCTTCGCGCCCGGTTTCGTGACAATCGCGTTGGTGGGTCTGCTGCTGGTCTACGCCACAAACCACAAATACGGCGCGGCGGAGGCGCGGCTCGGCGCCATCATCCTTCTGTGCGGGGTGACGGCGGCGGTGTTCCGTTCCGTCGACTTACTGGTGTGCCCGATAATCCCGTTCGGAACGCACTTCCTTTGGCATATCTTCCTGTCGACGGCATCATTCCTTGGCATCGTGCTGATGGTGCGGATGAAGGTGCGCGGACGGCCGGTGTTCAACTAAACGTCGACGTCCTTCGCAAACTGCGCGTTCTCCTGGATGAATGCGAAACGCAGTTCCGGCTTCTTGCCCATCAGGCGCTCGACCAGATTCTCGGTTTGCTTGCGCATGTCGTCGGCGATTTCCACGCGCACCAGCGTACGACTTCCGGCTTTCATCGTGGTGTCCTTGAGTTGCGCCGGCATCATCTCGCCAAGCCCCTTGAATCGCGATACGTCCACCTTCGCATTCGCCTTGAAGGTCGATTTGAGCAATTGCTCGCGGTGCTTGTCGTCGCGGGCATAGATGGTCGTGGCGCCGTGGCTGAGGCGGTAGAGCGGCGGCATGGCGAGGTAGAGATGGCCGTGGGAAATCAGCCGCGGCATCTCCCTGTAGAAGAAGGTGAGCAACAGCGAGGCGATGTGCGCGCCGTCGACGTCGGCGTCGGTCATGATGATGACGCGCTCGTAGCGCAAATCCTCATCGCGGTATTTTGCGCCGGAACCACAGCCGAGCGCCTGCACAAGATCCGATAGTTCCTGGTTCTGCGCCAGCTTACCGGCGGCGGCGCTTGCGACGTTGAGGATTTTTCCACGCAACGGTAGTACTGCCTGGGTGTTGCGGTCGCGTGCCTGCTTGGCGGAACCGCCGGCGGAGTCGCCTTCCACCAGGAAGATTTCGGTGCCTTCGGCCGCATCACGCGTACAATCCGCCAACTTGCCTGGCAGCCGCAGCTTGCGCGTTGCCGCCTTGCGTGAAACTTCCTTCTCCTGTTTGCGCTTAAGACGATCCTCGGCCTGGTCGATGACGAAGTCGAGCAGCTTGTCGGCCTCTTGTGGACTCTCGGCCAGCCAGTGGTCGAAGTGATCGCGGACGACATTCTCGACGAGGCGCTGGGCGTCGGGCGACGAAAGTTTGTCTTTCGTCTGGCCCTGGAATTCCGGTTCACGGATAAATACGGAAAGAATGGCACAGGCCGAGGCCATCAGATCGTCCGGCGTCACCAGCGAGGTCTTGCGATTGTTGGTGCGTTCGCCATGAGCGCGGAGCGCACGGGTCAGCGCGTTGCGCAGGCCTTGCTCATGCGTGCCACCCTGCGGCGTGGGGATGGTGTTGCAGTAGGAATAGAGGAACGGATCGACCTCGGGCGCCCAGGTCATCGCCCATTCGACTGCGCCTTTGCCGTTGCTGTCGGAGCGGCCATAAAAGGCGCGCTGCGTCACCGTCGGCTTCTTTCCGGCCTCGCCGGAGAGAAAATCGGCAAGGCCGCCCGGAAAGTGCAGTACCTCTTCGGCGGGCGTCTCGTCCTTGATCAGCGCCGGATCGCATTTCCAGCGGATCTCGACGCCGCGGAAGAGATAGGCCTTGGACTTCGCCATGCGGTAGAGCCGCGCGGGCGAGAATTCCACCTCGCCGAAGATCTGCCGGTCGGGCCTGAAGCGGGAGATGGTGCCGCGGCGGTTGACGGCGCCCATGTCCTTCAGCTTGCCGATGGCCTTGCCGCGTTCGAAGCGCATCTTGTGGCCGTGCTTGTCGCGCGCGACCTCCACTTCCATCCATTCCGAGAGCGCGTTGACCACCGAGGCGCCGACGCCGTGCAGGCCGCCCGAGGTCTCGTAGACCTTGCCGCCGAATTTCCCGCCGGCGTGCAGCGTCGTCATGATCACTTCCAGCGCCGACTTGTTCTTGAACTTGGGATGAGCGTCGACGGGCATGCCGCGGCCGTTGTCGCGCACGGTGAGGATGTCGTCCTGGGCGAGCTCGATCTCGATGCGGCTCGCGTGGCCGGCCACGGCCTCGTCCATGGAATTGTCGAGGATTTCCGCCGCAAGGTGATGCAGCGCGGCGACGTCTGTGCCCCCGATATACATGCCTGGCCGCCGGCGGACCGGTTCCAATCCCTCCAGAACCTCGATGTCTTTCGCCGTGTACCCTTTGGAAGGCGTTGGGGCCGCGTCAAACAGGTCTTGTGATTTGCTCATGCGTTACAGGGTCATTTCCTTAGGAAAAACGGTGATTCGCCGCTCTAGAATAGTTTAACGAATGGTTTGCCATACACCACGAAAGGGTTTGCTTGGGAATGCTCCTTTAACGCGAGTTGTCCCATTCTTGTCGCCAAACGCGGGATCGCGACCGCGACATGACGGCAATTGCTTAGGCGAGCGATGACTGAAGCAGACGGCACGGCCTGCGACACCAGCAGCGAAGACCGCATCCTTGCGGCGCGCCTGAACGCTGTCGTCGACAGTCTGGCGGCGACCGTTCTTTTCAACCCATTGGGCGTTCTGCTGGTAGGAGTGGTGTTTACCGCCGGCGGC
>JAGWVX010000304.1 GCA_018970685.1 Alphaproteobacteria bacterium
TACGCGAGCCGAATTCGACAGCGCCATTGCCAAGCGATTCGCGGCCGCAACACACGGCGCGGCGACCATGACGGCGGAGCAATACATTGCCGATGAATCTGCACGATTCCAGGACCGTGAGACGCGGGCATTCAAGCGGCTGGACAAGAACGGCGACGGCAAGCTGACAGTGACTGAATTTGCCGCGAATGAGCTGCGATTGTTCGCCCGCCTGGACAAGAATAAGGACGGCATTGTCGCTGCGAACGAGCTGCAGCCGCGTTTCCAAACAAGACGGGATCGCAGCACCGGCGCAAAACCGCGATATTACTGAGGTCGGACACGAAGCCGTTCGGTGATCTGGGCCAGTATGGAGACCGCGATTTCGGCCGGCGTCTTTGCGCCGATCACGAGGCCCACGGGACCGTGGATGCGTGCGAGCGCGTCATCGGAAAAACCGTGGGCCTTGAGCCGCTCAAGCCGTATTGCGTGCGTTCGCTTCGAGCCTAAGGCGCCGATATAGAATGCCGGGGAGGCGAGTGCGGCCGACAGTGCGGGGTCGTCAAGCTTGGGGTCGTGCGACAGCGCGACCAAAGCACTTCGCAGTCCCGGCGGACGTTTGGCCAGCGCTTCCTCGGGCCACTCATGCGACAGTCCGATACCGGGAAATCGCGCTTCCATGGCAAAAGACGTACGCGGATCGATCACGCGCACGTCATGACCGCATTGTGCGGCCATTTTTGCCAGCGATTGGGCGACATGTACCGCGCCGACAATTGCCAAGTCGACTGGAGGATTGAATACGACGAGCAACCAAGAGCGCCCCTCGATCTCAATGCATCCACTTCGATCGGTGCGAATGGCTTCCAAAGCGGCTTTGTCTAACGCGCATCCATCGGTTGCGGCCCCGATGAGCCGGTCTTCGCCAGTCAACACGTCAACAGCCCGTACGACGGAGCGGCGCGCCTGTTTCGCCGCCTTAATCGCTGCGAAGATGTCCCGCGATCTCGGGCCGGCAATCGGCTCGACGAAGATTTCTATGCGCCCGCCGCAAGCCAGCCCGACCGACCATGCCGTCTCGTCGGCCACGCCGAACTCAAGCTTGCGCACCCTGCCGTCTTCCATGGCCGCACGCGCTTGTTCGACGACGACACCTTCGACGCAACCACCCGACACCGAGCCAGCGAATGCACCGTCGTCACGCACCGCGATTTGACTTCCAGCTTGGCGCGGGGCGGATCCCCAAGTCTTCATCACCGTGCCGAGTGCGACCGTCCTTCCCTCCGCAAGCCATTGCGCGGCAATGTCTGGAACGTCGTCTTCAGCGTTGCTCATGACAAAGCCTCCACCGTGAGGGTGACTTCTGCTTGATGATCGGCGAACCGCAGGCGCCTGCCCAACTGTTGCTTCTAGCCACACGACGACGCCGGAGGTCCAGTTCGGACGGCGAATGCAAAATCCGCAGGGCACCTGCGTCGTCGAGCGCGGCCCCGGCCTCGTCATACGGGGCCGGAATGGCATATCTGCCAATCAATTCCATGGATTACACTCTGAGCAAGTTCTCGGTGTACAATCTACCTGGAATTGAATTATTAAGACAAATCCGCGACAGTTTAGCTTCACGGACAATCGTAACTGTGTTAACCTTATTTTTACCATCATGAGTACGGGGACGGGGATGGATATAAGCGTCATGGCTTCTCTGCCAGGGGAAGCTGCTCAGGAAGTGATCGGTCAGATCAAGTGGTTCGATCTCACCAAAGGTTATGGATTCATCAAGCCAGCCGGAGGACTGCAGGGCGACATCCTCCTGCATCAAACCTGCGTGCGCCAATCGGGCTTCAAGGCGGCGTATGAAGGCGCGCGGGTGGTCTGCGAAGCCGTCCAAGGGCCGAAAGGTCTGCAAGCCCGACGGCTGATCTCGCTCGACAACTCTACCGCCCAGCCGAATGAGGCGGCCGCGCAGCGTGCCACGCGCTTTTCGGCCGAGCCGCGCGGGCCAGCCTTTGACGCCACCGTGAAGTGGTTCAATCGCGGTAAGGGCTATGGCTTCGTATCGCGCGGCCCAGATACGCCGGATGTTTTCGTCCATATGGAAACGTTGCGGCGGAGCGGCATCCGCGAGTTGCGGCAGGGCCAGCGCGTCAGGGTCCGGGCGGGCGACGGGCCAAAGGGCGAACTGGCTGCGGAAATCGTGGTGCTGGACGCCTGAGCCGAGTTGTCGTACTTCACCCGTCACTTTGCCGTGCCGGCAAAGCCCGGCAGAGTGTCGCATGCGTCTGTGGCCGATAGCCCTTTTTAGCGTCATTTTGGTCGCGGCCTGCACGCCTGGCGAGCCGGCGGCGCAGGCGTTGCCGACCGCGAAGGTCGTCGTCGACACAAGGGAAGGGCCTGTAGCCTTTACCGTTGAAGTGGCGTCCGACCCGGCGTCACAGGAACGCGGCCTTATGTTCCGCAAGACGCTGGCGCCGAACGCCGGCATGCTTTTCGACTTCCACAAGGCGGTGCCCGTCGTCTTTTGGATGAAAAACACGCCGCTTTCCCTTGATATGCTGTTCATAAAAGCGGACGGCGGCATCTCGACGATTGCCGCGAATGCGGTCCCCTACAGCGAGGATCAGATACCTTCGAGCGAACCTGTGCGCGCCGTTCTAGAGATCAACGGCGGCCGGGCCTACGCCCTCGATATTCAGCCGGGCGACAAGGTCCATGCGGCAATTTTCGGCAACGGCCCGTAAGCGCTTCACGGGCTTTCCGGATGGGAGTGGGTTGATGAGATGCCTCGCTTTCGTGTACGGGCTTGGCGGAGTTGGAACGACTTTGACGGGGCGTGGCGCAGCCTGGTAGCGCATCTGCTTTGGGAGCAGAGGGTCGCGTGTTCGAATCACGCCGCCCCGACCAATTTGTTCCGAATTGAAGGAGAGACTATTGCGCGCGCGTATTTATCAGCCGGCCAAGAACGCCATGCAGTCCGGCAAAGCTCGTACCAAGACATGGTTGCTTGAGTACGAACCGGCCAGCCCGCGCCGCGTGGACCCGTTGATGGGCTGGACCAGTTCGAGCGATATGTTGTCGCAAGTGCAGCTCGAATTTGACACCAAAGACGAGGCAGTCGCTTATGCCGAAAAACACGGCATCGCCTTTGATCTGTTCGAGCCCCATCGACCGACGCCGAAGCCCAAGGCCTACGCCGACAATTTTCGATACGACAGAAAGGTTCCTTGGTCGCATTGAAGCGGAAAGCCGAAAGGAAACTGTGGTAGGTTTTGGTCGAAATTTGGCCCCGTAGCTCAACTGGATAGAGCAGCTGCCTTCTAAGCCGCAGGTTGCGTGTTCGAGTCACGCCGGGGTCGCCAGCGGTCACCCGCAGCAGCGGCTGAACCAAATATGCCGAAAATGCAAGATTGACGGCGACCGCCGGTCCGGCTCAAAACGCGCGCCACAAACACTGGTCTGGGGCGGTGTTCATGAAAATGGTTGGCGGTACTTGGTCGAATTGGTCCGGCGGGGTTTCCTGCAAGCCTCGAGCGGTAATTTCGCCGAAGGACGATGTCGAACTCGCGGCAGCCGTTCGCAAGGCCGAGGGCCGAGTCCGGGTTCTTGGCTCAGGGCATTCTTTTACGCCGCTCAATGCGACCGACGACACGCTGATCGATCTATCGTCCTTCGCCGGCCTTAAGGGCTGCGATCCGGAACGCGAGGTGGCGACCATCGCCGCCGGCACGCCATTATGGGGTATCGGTTCACTTCTGCATCCTATGGGATTTGCTCTGAAGAATATGGGCGATATCGACCGTCAAACACTTGGCGGTGTCGTCGGCACCGGCACGCACGGCACCGGCCGTACGCTCGGCAGTTTTTCCGCTGATGTCGCGAGCTTCCGCCTTCTGCTGGCGAACGGC
>JAGWVX010000305.1 GCA_018970685.1 Alphaproteobacteria bacterium
TGATTTAGATCGTCCAACCTCGGTTCGACGCGTAATAGACCTCGTTCGTACGCAATTCTTTTTTGAACTCTGGGACTGTGGTCTTTTCGCCGATCAGCAAGAATTCGATGTCGGCAATCTCCGCAAAATCCTCCAGCATTTCGCCGGTGACCGCTTGGCTGAACGCTACGTGATGCGCTCCACCGGCGTAGATCCACGAGGCGCAGGCATCTTCGAGGTTCGGTCGAGGCTTCCAGACGGCTTGTGCGACGGGGAGCTTCGGCATCGGTTGTTCCAGACGGACGACGTCCACCTCGTTGACGAGAAGACGGAAGCGGTTGCCCATATCGATCAGCGAAGCGTTCGTGGCGGGTCCGGGCGGCGTGTTGAAGACTAGGCGGGCGGGATCCATTTTGCCGCCGATGCCCAAGGCATGCACTTCCAGCGCAGGTTTGCGGTCAGCAATCGACGGACAGACCTCCAGCATATGCGCGCCGAGAACGAGCTTGCCGGCTGGATCGAGATGATAAGTATAATCTTCCATGAAGGACGCACCGCCGCTCAAGCCGGTACCCATGATTTTGACAGCGCGCAGCAGCGCCGAGGTTTTCCAGTCGCCTTCGGCGCCGAAGCCGTAGCCGTCGGCCATCAGCCGCTGTACCGCCAACCCGGGTAATTGCTCCAGGCCGTGCAGGTCCTCGAATGTGGTGGTGAAGCCTTTGAAGTCGCCGTTTTTCAGGAACGTCCGCATGCCTTGCTCGATCCGCGCTGCCTCACGGACGAATTTATGGCGATTGCCGTTCTTGCGCAGGTCGGACGTCACCTCATAGGTGCTCTCGTATTCCTCGACGAGCCTATCGACCTCCTTGTCCGTTACCGAATTGATGACGGCTACCAGATCGCCGACGCCATAACCGTTGACGGAATAGCCGAACTTGAATTGCGCGGCGACCTTGTCGCCTTCGGTAACCGCCACTTCACGCATATTATCGCCGAAGCGGGCGAACTTCGCGCCTTGCCAGTCGTTCCATGCGGCGGCGGCGCGCGACCACGCGCCGATCTTCTGCTGAATCTGCTTTTCCCGCCAGTAACCGACGACGACCTTGCGATTCAAGCGCAGCCGGCTCCAGATGAATCCGTGCTCGCGATCGCCGTGCGCCGCTTGATTTAGATTCATGAAATCCATGTCGATCGTCGACCATGGGATGTCGCGATTGTACTGCGTATGCAGATGAAGCGCCGGTTTGTGCAGTTGCTTGAGGCCGTTGATCCACATCTTCGACGGCGAAAACGTATGGCACCAGGAGATGATGCCGATGCATTCGGGTGCGTGGTTTGCCGCCAATACAAGCTCTGTTACGGCCTCCGGCGTCACCAGCACGGGCTTGAACACAACATTGACCGGCACCGCGGGCGCAGCGTCCAGCGCCTTGGCGATTTCCTGCGAATCCCTAGTGACCTGGTTGAGCGTTTCCGGCCCGTACAGGTGCTGACTGCCGGTGACGAACCAGACATCAAGCTTCTTCATGTGCGTCATGGCACTCAAGGGTTGCGCGTTTCCGTAGGGTAGATATCACAGCCCCGGCACGACCGCATCCAAAAAATCAGACAAATGAAAGAAAATGGTAGCGGGCCGCCCGGCCAGCTTTGGAAAACCACGATACCCCCTATCCTGGCGTCATTATTTCGTGAAGCGCGTTCAAATTGCCCAAGGCGCCGCGTCTGGGGTTGCTATAAAAAGTAGCTAGGAGGATGTTGGCAGGGGCGACGCCATAATGTGTTCGTTTTGCTGCAGCAACAAATATTGCGCCCTATTCAGATATGGTCACGCCTTCGGCGAGCCCGCCGCGCCGGTGATCGCTTTGGCGTCGGCGTATCCAGCCGCGCTAATTGGATGAGCTCGCTCATCGCTTTTTGCGCGCCGGCTGCATTTTTTGCCGCGACCGCCTCGAAGACACGCATATGATCTGGCACCGGGTCACGTGGCAGCGGGCGATTGCGCTGCTTGAACACCGTGGTCGTGTTGACGGCGGCGTTGACCCCCGTCGTCAGAGACGCGATGAAGGGATTTTCCGTCGCCTGCAGCAATGCGGTGTGAAAATCCTGATCGGCCTGACGTCCTGCCTCGGTCGCCAAAGTAAAGCGCGCCATGCCTCTGATCGCGTGCTGCATCTTCTTTAAGTGCATTTCCGACCGCCTTGTTGCCGCGAGCGCGGCGGCAGCGGACTCAACGATGTTGCGCAGCTCAAATAGGCTGTTCAGCAAGTCGAGATCCGGCTCGTTCTCGAACGCCCAGGCCAGCACGTCCGGGTCGAGCAAATGCCACTTGTCTCTGCTGCTGACTTTGGTTCCGACTTTTGGCTTGGACTCGACAAGGCCCTTGGCGGCCAGAATGCGGATGGCTTCGCGATAGGCCGTGCGTGACACTTCTAAACGCTCGCTGGAAGCGACTTCACCCGTCAACAAATCGCCGGGCTGATACACTCCGGACATGATAGCGGTACCAAGATCGCGGGCGATGGTACCGTGCAACCGCAGCGCTTTGCTGATCGGTTGTTTGCGTCCAAGTGGTGTCAGTTTGTTCATGGGAACTGGACCGCTTCGATGTTTCCGATAGCTCCTAGTATAGCCCATTGGAATGTAAGTCCAATCGAAGTGGCACGCATGACGGCAGGCGCCCGTGCGCTCCATTTTTGAACGGCATCGTCGTGCAAAGTTTCCCGCTTTCATCGTGCATCCGGTGGCATTCGACGGAGCGAAACTCGACGATGACAGACTCGATATTGACCTGCGATCGAAATCGGTCGTAGCCCTGAGTCTGTAATAGAGCAAACGGAAAAAAACAGGAGCGGCGGAAGCCGCTCCTGTCGCGTTGTCTGCCTGGAACGAACCTACTTCTCGGTACGGAAGATGAATTCCGTACGCGAAACAAAGGTGTGCCCCGGGCGGAGGATCGTTGAGGGGAACGACGGCTGATTGGGTGAATCTGGGAAGTGTTGCGTCTCGAGCGTCAGCCCCGTCCGGTACTTGTAGACGGTCCCTTTGCCGGCTGGTTTTCCGTCTTGGAAATTGCCGGTGTAGAACTGGATGCCCGGTTCTGTGGTGCGGACCTCGACCACGCGCCCGGTCTCCGGATCGGAGACCATGGCCGCCAAAGACATCGCGCCGGGGCGCGGCTTTACTAGCACCCAATTGTCGTCGTAGCCGTGTGCGAAATGCAGTTGCTCGTTGTTGTCGTTGATGCGTGCGCCGATGACGGTCGGCTTGCGGAAATCGAACGGCGTGCCCGCCACGGGGCGCAACTCGCCGGTGGGGATCAGCGCGGCGTTGACCGGAGTGAACTTGTCGGCGTTGATCATCATTACGTCGTGCAGAATATCGCGGTTGAAGTCGCCGGACAGGTTGAAATAGGAATGGTTGGTGAAATTGACCGGCGTCGCCTTCGTGGTGGTTGCCTGGTACTCGATGCTCAACGCGTTCTCGTTGCGTAACTGGTAGGTCACGTGAATCGTGAGCTCGCCGGGGTAACCTTCTTCGCCGTCGGCGCTGACATAAGTGAGCTTGAGTTCGGGACCGTCCTTGCCTTCGGCAGGTTGCGCCGTCCAAACGCGCTTGTCGAAGCCTTTTGTGCCGCCATGCAAACTGTTGGGACCGTCGTTCTTGGGCAGCTGATAGGTGACACCGTCCAGGGTGAAGCGACCGTTGGCGATGCGGTTGGCGAAGCGGCCGATTGTAGCCCCGTAAAACGGCACACCGGCCACATAGGGTTCGAGCGAGTCGAAGCCGAGCACGATGTCGGCCATGTGACCGTTACGGTCAGGCGCCTTTAAGGCCACCAAGGTCGCGCCATAGGTCATGATGCGCGCTTCCAAGCCGTTTTTGTTCGTAAGAGTGTAGATG
>JAGWVX010000306.1 GCA_018970685.1 Alphaproteobacteria bacterium
CGGTTTGGCGATCGTTATGGCCCTGGCCACCGCCATCTGGTACGCGGCGCATGACAACGGGCTTGTCATCGAAGCGTTCTCGGTGCCGCCGGACATGGTGGCGCGCGGCCTCACGGGGCAGGCCGTCGCGGCGCAACTGCAAGACAAGCTCGCGGCGATGCAGAACGCCACCAAATCGGCGCGGCCGGCGGAGTCTTACGCAAACAATTGGGGCGACGACATCAAGGTCCAGATTCCGGAAACGGGCGTTTCCATAGGCGAGCTCTACGGGCTGCTGGTGACGTGGCTGGGGCGTGAGACCCACATCACCGGCGAAGTCTTCCACACCGCGAACGGCATCGCCATCACGGCGCGCGGCGGCGGCGACGGCGGCGCCATGGTCACGGGTTCCGAAGCCGATCTCGACAAGCTGCTGCAGCAGGCCGCCGAGAAGATTTACGAGCGCACGCAGCCCTACCGCTATGCCATCTATCTCGAAAGCGAGACGCCCCCGCAGATTGCGCGGTGTCGTGAAATCCTTAACCGGCTGGTCGCCGAAGGGGCGCCGCGCGATCGCGCCTGGGCCTATGTCGGCCTTTCCGTCTTGGACGGTGAAGCCGTCAACGGCGAAAGGTCGGTCGCCGATGCCCGGCAGGCCTTGGCGCTCATGCCGGATTTGGTCCTGGCCTACGAGAATATCGATCAGAGTGAAAGCAGTCTCGGTCACGACGAAGCATCCCTGGCAGCGGCGCGGTCGGCCGTCGAAGTGCTGCGGCAAGGCCGCGGCATCGATATAAACGCGCGCGCGCGGCAAGTGGCGCTGCCCTCCGAACAAGAGACCGTGGATTCCGCGCTCGACGATTTCATGGCGGTGCACGCCGACGCCGAACAGATGGTTGCGCTGCCGGATTATAATGGCAGCGTCGAAAATGGACGCCAGGCGCTTCTCGTCTCGCTGGCGATGCTCCACGATGGCGCCGCCGAGCGCCGGGCCTTGCGCAACCTGCCGCCGGCCGCCGATCCGCAAACGCAGGTGAATCGCGCCGCGGGCGAGTTCGTCGCCGACTATTGGCTGGGCGAATGGTCCTCCGTCGTCTCCCAGCACGCGAGTCTCGAAAACAGCATCCGCAAGGAGCTCGCCGCCGTCGGCGCCGCCCCCGCTTATGCGACCGGCTTGTTCGCCAAGCAGCTTTGGCCCTACGTCGCTTCGGCGATGGCGGAATTGGGTGACTTCAAAGAGGCTCACGCGCTGATCGATCGGACGCCGCTCGATTGCTACGCCTGCGTACGGGCCCGCGCCGACATCGACACCGCCGAGAAGAACTGGAGCGGCGCAGCCGCTTGGTTTGCACTGGCGGTGAAGCAGGCGCCGTCCATCCCGATGGGTTATTACCGCTGGGGACGGATGCTGCTGGCGAAGGGCGATCTCGACGGCGCCATCGCGAAGTTCGCGGCCGCGCATGACAAAGGCCCGCACTTCGCAGACCCACTCGAAATGTGGGGTGAGGCGCTGATCGCCATGAACCGCTCCGATCTGGCACTGGCCAAGTTCGCGGAGGCCAACAAAGACGCACCCAACTGGGGCCGCCTGCATCTCAAATGGGGCGAGGCGCTGTACTGGTCCGGCGACAAGGAAGATGCCAAAAAGCAGTTCGCCATTGCGGCGAAGCTCGATTTGTCCGCCGCCGACAAGGCGGTGCTCGCAGCCTGGATAAAGAACCTTGGATAGTACCGTCACCGCGCCGCCCGCGGCCGCGCGGCTCAAATTCCTCGACATCACGCTCTACGCCATCGTGATGAACATCGGCCTGCGCTGGCTGGCGGTGGCGGGCGCGGTCGGTCCCGCTTCGCTGCCGCTGTGGGTCGTCTCGCTCGTCGTCTTCTTCGTGCCGCTGGCCGTGGCGACGGCGGAGCTCACCGCCCGCGTCACCGGCGAAGGCGGCATCTATGCCTGGGTGCGCGAGGCCTTCGGACCGCTGGCCGGCTTTCTCTGCGGCTTGTTCTATTGGTTCAGTCTGATGCCGTTCTTCGCCGGCGTCCTCTACTTCCTCGCCGGTCTCATCACCGCGGCCGCGGGCGCGGATTCCAAGAGCGGCCCGCTTTATCTGGCGATCACGCTGGTGCTCTCCGGCATCGTCATCGGCGTGCAATTGATAGGCTTCCATTTCGGCAAATGGCTCACCAATCTCGGCGCCGCCGGCAGCTGGTTCGCTTTCCTGGTGATCCTCGCGGCCGCCGTGTTCCTGGGGACGCACGGCCAGAGCGCCACGCATTTTGCCCGCGCCTCCTACATCCCCAAACCGGATTTCGACACGGCCATCCTGTGGGGCACGATGGTGTTCGCCATTTCCGGCATCGAATCCATGGGCTTTCTGCGCAACGACATCGAAGGGGGCATGCGCACGATCCTGCGCGTGCTCATGATCGTCGGCGTCTCGATGGTGCTGATCTATATCGCCGGCACGGTGGCGATGCTCGTCATCCTGCCGCAAAGCGAATTGACGCGGCTGGCCGGATTTCCCGATGCGCTCAAGAGCGGGCTGGCGCGCGTCGGCTATGACGCCGTCGGTCCCTGGGCCATTGGCGGCTTTGCGCTTGCCTCGATGGGCAGCATCGTCGCCTGGTTCGGCGCCGGTGCGCGGCTGCCTTTCGCGGCGGGACTCGACAATTTTCTCCCGCCGCTGTTCGCGCGGCGCAATCCCAAGACGGGCGCGCCGACGGCGGCGCTGCTGCTGCAGGGTTCGCTGATGCTGGTGTTCGTGGTCTTGGGCCAGGCGGGCGAGGGCGTCGCCGGCGCTTACGACTTTCTCGTCTCGATGAGTGTGCTGACGGTGACCATCCCCTATGTCCTCCTCTTTGCCTCGTATCTGAGATTCGCGCGCGCCAAGCCGCTTCCTGGCGCCTGGCAGCCGCCCGGCGGCGCACGCACCAGCATCGTTCTGGGAACGATGGGCCTTGTTGCCACCTTGATCGCGATCGTCTGCACGCTGATCCCCAATGGCAGCGACGTGCATCCGCTGGCCACCTTCCTCAAGCTGGTGCTTTCGACCGCCGTCATGCTGGCGGTGGGGTTGACGCTGTATTGGCTTGCCGCCCGCCGCCGGAAAAACGTGCAGACGAAAGCCGCCTGAGGAGCGAGCCCCGCTCTGCGGTGCGGATCGCGGCGTCGTTTCGGCTTGACTCACATATATCTCGGCGGTTATACGTCAATCGATAACCGACAGGTTATTGATCTCAAAACCGCCGCAAACCCGACAGACCGGGAGAATGCCGATGAAAATCAAGCTGATCAGCGTGTATGTGGACGACCAGGAAAAGGCTCTACGCTTCTACACAGAGGTGCTGGGCTTTATCAAAAAGGCCGATTTCAGCCAGGGGCCGTTTCGCTGGCTGACCGTGGCCTCGCCCGAAGAGCCGGACGGAACCGAGCTGCAGCTCGCGCTCAACGACAACCCGGCGGCCAAGACCTATCAGCAGGCCATATTCCAACAGGGCCAGCCCGCGGTCATGTTCTTCACCGGCGACGTCAGGGGCGACTACGAGCGCATCAAAGCGCGCGGCGCCGCGTTCACCATGCCGCCGACCGAGGTGACCGGCTCGACCATCGCCAAGCTGAACGACACCTGCGGCAACCTCATTCAAATCACCCAGTTGGCGCGCTGGTAGGAAATGACGAACGTTCACGATGTGCTCTTCAGAACGCTCGCCGATCCCACGCGGCGGGCGATCTTCGAGCGGCTCTGCCGCGAGGGCGACCAGACGGTGTGGGCGCTGACGGAACGATCCGGGGTTTCGCAACCGGCCGTCTCAAAGCATCTGAGGATTCTGAAGCGCGCCAAGCTGGTGCGCAACCGCCGCGAAGGCCGCGAGACGCATTACGGCGCGCAGCTCGGCGCCCT
>JAGWVX010000307.1 GCA_018970685.1 Alphaproteobacteria bacterium
CGGTTTCGTGGCGCAGGCCGAAGGTCTCGAATATGCCGGCCTGCAATGCTACGCGGGTCAGGTGCAGCACATGGAATCCGCCAACGAGCGGCGCGACGCCTCGCTGTCGGCGCTCAAGGAACTCGGCGTCTTGCGCGACAAACTCGCGGCGGAAGGCTTGGCGCCGAAGATTCTCTCGGGCGGCGGCACCGGCACTTTCGACATCGATCCGGATGCCCGCGTGCTCACCGAGCTGCAGGTGGGCTCCTACGTCTTCATGGATCGTCAGTATAATGATGTTTGGCCGGGCGGGCCCGCGCCGTTCGAGACGTCTTTATACGTACAGACCACGGTGATCAGCGCCAACCGCACGGGGCTCGCGACCACGGACGCGGGCTTCAAGGCGTTTGCCACCGATGCGGGGGCGCCCGCGATCGCGCAAGGCGCGCCCGAGGGTGCCAGCTATTTCTTCTTCGGCGACGAACAGGGAGGGATTATTTATTCCCAATCTAAGCTGGTTCCCGGCGACGTCGTCAGTTGCGTCGTGCCGCACTGCGATCCGACGGTGAACCTATATGACTATTTTCACGCCGTGCGCGGAGAAACGCTGGTCGGAATATGGCCGATTGAAGGCAGGGGCCGCTCTGCCTGAGGCGCGGCTGTCACCAAGCTAACAAGCGCGTTCATGTGCGGTTCAGCCGCTGCGTTCCAGAATCCTGCCGACAGTTGATTTGGCGAATAAGGAGACTGGACCATGAAAAGAATCGCCAAGCTCGCCTTAGGTGCGATGCTGATGGCCGGCACGGCGTTCGCCGTCAGCACGCCGTCCGCCGCGGGCGTCTCGTTCGGAATCGGCATCGGCGTGGGGCCGGGTTATTACGGACCGGGTTATTACGGCTACGCCGTGAACTGCAATCCCTACAGCCGATTCTACGATCCGTATTACTGCGGCTACTACGACGACTACGACGGTCCGCCGGTCTTCGTCGACGGCGCGTGGTTCTACGGCGGCCGCTATCGCGACTTTGACGGTCACCGCGAGTTCTGGGTGCATAACCGGTGGTATCGCGGCGACGGCGACTGGCACGATCGCGACGGCTGGCGAGGCCGCGGCGAATGGCACGGCGACGGGCATCGCGACAATGGCTGGCACGGAGGTTGGCACCGCCGCTAAGCCGATCTGCCTGCTGCATCGCTGGGGAGAGCGAACATGAAACGGTTTGGCAAAGTGGCGTTGAGCGCGTTGATGCTCGCAGGTGCGGCGGCGCTGACGGTGGGTCCGGCGTCCGCCGAAGTCGATGTCGGTATTTCCTTCGGCTGGGGCGGTCCCGGCTACATGCCGTTCAGCAATCCGTGCGATTACTACGACTACTACGACATGCCTCCGCCTTGGGGCTTGCCGCCGGATTACTGCGAATATCCGGTCTACTTCGAGCCCGTGTACTACGACGGCTATTGGTATCGCGGACCGATCTATTATCGCTGGAGCGGCGGCGAGCGTCTTTATTGGCTGAACGGCGGCTGGCGGCATGACAGCTGGCGCGGCGGCAGGCCGGACATCCGCTGGGAAGATCGCGGCGGCTGGGGCCGCAGCGCTCACTGGAATCGCGGCTATAGCGGCGATCACTCTTATTACGGCAACGGCGGCGGTAACTGGTCAGGCGGCAATCGCGGCTACCGCCCGAACGGCGGCGATCGTCATTGGTCCGGCAGCAGTCGCGACAACTGGTACGGCAACCGCAGTTGGTCGAGCGGCGGCGGGCATAGCTGGTCCGGTAGCGGGCAGAGTTGGTCCGGCAGCGGCGGACGCACGTGGTCCGGTGGCGCAGGCCATAACTGGTCCGGTGGTGGCGGTGGCCACAACTGGTCCGGTGGCGGAGGCGGCCATAACTGGTCTGGCGGCAGTGGCCACAACTGGTCCGGTGGCGGAGGCCACGGCGGTGGTCATGGTGACGGCGGCCATGGCGGTCGACACTGAGCGAGGGGTTATTGCACATCGGGTCGCGCGTGAAGGTGCTATAAGCGCGACCCTGCGCGCGTTTAAGCTGAATGTGGAGCTAGGCTTACAATGAGAACGATATTTAAAATGACGGCAGCCGCGGCCGCTCTTGCCGGCGCGGCGATGTTAAGTGCAGGCCCCGCGCAAGCGGACGGCTTCAGCATCGGGATCGGTTCCGGCGGCATCGGCTTTTCGTACGACAGCGGCGGCTATTGCGACGCTTATGGTTGTCCGGACGGCTTCTGGGATTATCCCGTCTATTACTGTCCGGTCTATTTCCGCGGCGAGTGGTATCGGGGTCCCGTCTATTACCGCCGCTATTACGGGCGCCTTCAGTTCTGGATCCACGGAAATTGGCGTTACGACCAATGGTACGGCGACCGGCCGGATTGGGCTTGCATCGATCATTTCGGCCCGCCGCTCGGCTTCGACTACTACGAAAACCACGGCTTCCGGATGCGCGATTCCTGGCGTCGGGAATGGCGCCGCGACTATGATCGCGATCACGGAGCCTGGCGCGGCAGCACCCACGACTACGGCAACTGGAGTGACGGCGGCCGCGGCAACTGGAACTTCGACAACAACCGCGGCAACGAATGGCGCGGCAACGACCATCGCGACCAGAACCAGGGCGGCCAGCAGAACAATTGGTTTGGCGGCAACAACAACTTCCAAAACCAGGGTAACGATCATCGCGACCACGGCGACCGGAACAAGGGCGGCCAGCAGAACAATTGGTTTGGCGGCAACAACACCTTCCAAAACCAAGGTAACGATCATCGCGACCACGGCGACCGGAACAAGGGCGGCCAGCAGAACAACTGGTTCAACAACAACAACAACGTCCAAGACCAGAGCGGCGGTCGTCACGGTCGCGGCGATCTGAACCAGGTTGATCGGCACAACAACTGGTACCGCGGCACCTTCCCGAATCAGGGAGGCCAGAACCAAGGCGCCGGTAATAACGGCAACCAAGGTCAGAACGCTGCGCACAATTGGACGGGCAACAACAACGTCCAGAACCAAGGCGGGTTCAGCCGCGGCAATCGCGACTACGGCGGCGGCAATGCCGGCCATCAGCCGGCCTACGGCTTTGTCCCCAATAGCCAGGTCGCCACGCCGCCTGCGCCCGCCGGCGGCGGCAATCATCAACGCGGCAACAACAACAGCGACAATCAGAAGCAGGGCGGCCGCCACGGCGATCGCGGCACGAACAATCCGCGTGACGACAAAGGCCGTCCGCAAATCCCCTGAGAGTCGCGCTTGAATTCGGCGGCTCGGCGCTTCGGCGCCGGGCCGTTTTCTTTTCCTGAAACAATCGTTCGAAACGGACGTGCGCGGCGCAAGCGTATGACATGCGCGCCGCGAACCGGCGCAATGCGCGCCGGCTTCTTGACCCCCCTTCGCCCTCTGTTAGCTTGCCGCGGAATCTTGGCGAGGGACTGCGATGCGCGTCGGTGCTCCGAAAGAAATCAAGAACCACGAATACCGTGTTGGTCTGACGCCTGCCGCCGTCCGCGAGTTGACGGCGCACGGCCATCAAGTCGTCGTCGAAACCATGGCCGGCGATGCCATCGGCCTGACCGACGACATGTACGTGCGCGCCGGCGCCAAGATCCTGCCGAACGCCGACGAAGTGTTCGCGTCGTCCGAAATGATCGTCAAGGTGAAGGAGCCGCAGCCGGTCGAGATCGCGCGATTGAGGCCGAACCAAACTCTCTTCACCTATCTGCATCTTGCCCCCGATCCGGAACAGACCAAGGGATTGCTGGCTACGGGCGCCACCTGCATCGCCTATGAGACGGTGACGGATTCGCGCGGCGGCCTGCCGCTGCTGGCGCCGATGAGCGAAGTCGCCGGCCGCATGGCGGTACAGGTCGGCGCGC
>JAGWVX010000308.1 GCA_018970685.1 Alphaproteobacteria bacterium
ATCGTGCTCGACCTGCAGCTTCCGGACATGAGCGGCTTCGAGGTCTTGAAGAGCCTGCGCGTCGCCAAAGTTCAGACACCGGTGCTCATTCTTTCGGGCAACGCGATTGTCGAAGCAAAAGTCAAGGCGCTGGGCTTCGGCGCCGACGACTATATGACCAAGCCGTTCCACAAGGACGAACTGGTCGCCCGCATTCAGGCGGTCGTGCGCCGCTCCAAGGGGCACTCGCAGTCGGTGATCACCACCGGCAAGCTGACCGTGAACCTCGACGCCAAGACGGTGGAGGTCGACGGCTCGCGCGTCCATCTCACCGGCAAAGAATATCAGATGCTGGAACTGCTTTCGCTCAGGAAGGGCACCACGCTCACCAAAGAAATGTTCCTCAACCATCTCTATGGCGGCATGGACGAGCCGGAGCTGAAGATCATCGACGTCTTCATCTGCAAACTCCGCAAGAAGCTCGCTGCTGCGACCAACGGCGACAATTATATCGAGACCGTCTGGGGCCGCGGCTATGTGCTGCGCGATCCGGCGGAAGAGATCGCCGCCTGAACCATATTCCGGGGCAGTGAAAAAGGGCGCCGTTCACCGGCGCCCTTTTCTTTAACGCAGCTTGCAGTTCAGGATTTTCGTGTCGATCGGCGAGCCGATCAGCAGATGTCCGTCGGCCGTCACGCCCACGCTGGAGCCGCCGATCTGCTCGCCCATGTTCGTATAGACCGGCGCTGCCGATTGCGGGATGCCGTCCTTCACGCCGACGCGGAAGATTTCCGACGGCGCCGGCTTCGCGGGATCTCCGCGGTAGGCCGCCATTTTGAAACCGTCGGGCTGGCTGCCGATCCAAACGCTGCCGTCGGCGGCGACGCGCACATTGTCGAGATTGGAGGGAATGGTCAGAGCGTTCACCTGCCTGATCCGGCCGGAGAACGGGTTGCGTTCGAAGGTCAACAACTGCCGCGCATAGGCTTCGGTCACATAGAGATAGCGCCCGTCGGCCGACAGCGCCGCGCCGTTGGGAAAATCCAGCCCGGTCGCGGCCACGTTGAACTTCACGCCGTCGAAATAAAGGACATCGGCGCGCGTCAGCGCCAGATTGTCGTCCAGCCAGCGCCCCAGCGCCGTCGTACCGGTGTGGTCGTTGACGACATAGAAGCGGTCTTGATCGACCGCCGCCACGGCGTTCGGGCTGACGAGCATGCCGCTGCCGATGCTGCCGACTTCCGCCAACTTCGCCGTGCCGCCGGCGGCGGCGGCCACGAAAACATCGACCGTATTGGCGCCGCTCAGCCGGTGATTGATCGCCATCAGCGTGAGGCTGCCGTTCGGCGCGCGATACAAGCTGATGCCGTACGGATGAAAATCGACCGGCGTGCCCGCCAGTTTGACGAGGCGCGCACCCGGCTGAAGATAATCGTAAGCGTAAAGCCCGTCTTGCGGCGAAGGCGTGCCCCTGGCGCGCGCCGGGCGATCGGTGGCCGAAACGAAAGCGATCCTATCTTGGCGGTCGACGGCGATGTCCTCCGGTCCCGTCACGCCGCGCACGGCCTCGCAAGTTCCGCCGAAGCCCGGCGTCACGCTGGTAAAAGCGCCATGCGACTCCAGCAGGCGGTAGGCGCCTGCCAGAACTGCGACGGTTGCCACCGCACCGGCCGTCACCGCGACGCGGATCCACGGATTGATCTTCATCGGCGTCCCCTATCCTGCGAGCGCCGCCGCGGACGAGAATTGCAGATTCGCCAGCCGCGCATAAAGCCCGCCGCGTGCGACCAGTTCGGCATGGCTGCCCTCGCCCACCACTCGCCCCTGGTCCATCACAATGATCCGCTTTAAGCGCTGAATTGTGGCAAGCCTATGCGCGATGACGATGGTGGTGCGCCCGGTCATCAGATTGGCGAGACCGAGTTGTACCAACCTCTCGTTCTCGGCATCCAGCGCGCTGGTCGCTTCGTCGAGCAGCAAGAGCGGTGCGTCCCGCAGGATGGCGCGCGCGATGGCGATGCGCTGGCGCTGACCGCCCGAGAGCGTGATGCCGCGCTCGCCGACCAGCGTCTCCAATCCTTTGGGCAGTGCAGCGACGAATTCG
This sequence comes from Alphaproteobacteria bacterium, assembly GCA_018970685.1. GTDB lineage: Bacteria > Pseudomonadota > Alphaproteobacteria > Micropepsales > Micropepsaceae > Rhizomicrobium. Next base: position 2,084 of record JAGWVX010000308.1, read on the forward strand.
CTCGCGGCGGCGGCTTCCGCCGCGCGGCGCACGTCGTCGTCGCCGGCCTCGGGACGGCCGTAGCGGATGTTGTCGGCGAGGGTGCCGGAGAAGATCACCGGATCCTGCGCCACGATGGAGATATGGCGGCGCAGTTCGATCGGATCGAGATCGGCAATATCGACGCCGTCGTAGAAAACCTGCCCGCCCTGAATCGGATAGAAACGCAGCAGAATCTGGAAGACGCTGGATTTGCCGGCGCCGGACGGCCCCACCAACGCCACCGCTTCGCCCGGTTCGATATCGAGTGAAAAGCCGTCCAGCGCGGCGTACTCCGGCCGCGAGGGATAGCGCAGGGTCACGCCGCGAACCGACACCGCGCCGTGCGCCGGCGCCGGCAGCGCCTGGGGGTGCGCCGGCGCGGCGATGTCCGGTTTGGCGTGCAACAGCTCCATCAGCCGTTCGGAAGCGCCGGCCGCGCGCTGGATATCGCCCCAGGTTTCGCTGAGCGCGCCGACGCCGCCCGCCACCAAGATGGCGTAGAGGATGAATTGCAGAAGATTTCCGCCGGTGGTGCGATGAGTGATCACATCATGCGCGCCGACCCAGCCGACACAAACGATCGCCGCGAAGACCGCAAAAATCACCACGCCCGACATCACCGCACGGGCGCGCGTGCGCAAAATCGCTATGCGGACGGAGTCCTCGACCGCCGTGCCGAAAACCTTGCGCTCCTGCGCTTCGTGCGTGAAGGCCTGCACGGTCTGCACGGCGTTGATGGTTTCGCTGGCATGCGCGCTGGTATCGGCGATCTTGTCCTGGCTCTTGCGGCTGAGGCTCCGCACCCAGCGGCCGAACAGCATCAGCGGCACCATCACCAGCGCCACCGCGCCCAACACCAGGGCCGACAGCTTCGCACTGGTGACGAACATCATGATCAGCCCGCCGGTGAGCGTGACGGCATTGCGCGCCGCGACGGAAGCCGACGAACCGATCACGGTCTGGATCAGGGTGGTGTCGGCGGTCAAACGGGACAGCACTTCGCCGGTGCGCGTCACTTCGAAGAAGGAGGGCGTCAACGCGATGACGTTGTCGAATACCGCCTTGCGCAGATCGGCGATGACGCGCTCGCCCGTCCAGGTGACGAAATAATAGCGGGTCGCCGCGGACACGCCCATGACCGCGGCAACGGCCAGGAACGCCAGGAAATATTGCGATATCTGGGCGGCTTCCGCGGCGTTGAAGCCGTGATCGATCAGGCCGCGCCCGGCCAAGGGCAAGATCAGGGTCGCGGTCGCCGCCACCAGCATGGCCACGACGGCGGCAACGATCGTCCAGCGGTAAGGCCTGAGGAAAGGCAGCAATCCCCGCAGAGGGGTCAGAGAACGGGATTTCGCCCGGCCCGCTGCGGCGCGTTGCAGTTGTTCGGCATATTCCGCGCCAGATTGCGCCATGATCAGCCCGCCCTTTGTGGATGGCCCACTCTATATAGGCATGTTGGGCGCGGGGAAAAGCCGGACGCTTGCGCCTTTCCGTCCGATCCCCTATAAGCCGCCCCCTTGTGGAAGAAAGGCCGGCCGCCATGAAAAAGGGCATTCACCCCAACTATCACTTTGTGAACGTTCAGCTGAACGACGGCACGAGCTATCGCACGCGTACCACCTGGGGCGAGCCGGACCAAAAACTGACGCTCGACATCGACCCCACCACCCACCCGGCCTGGACCGGCGGACAGCAGCAGCTACTCGACCGCGGCGGCCGCCTGACGCGCTTCAACAAGAAGTTCAAGGATTTCGTGAA
>JAGWVX010000309.1 GCA_018970685.1 Alphaproteobacteria bacterium
GAATGATAAATGGCTGAGGCACTTCGCTTCGCAATCCCTGGCGCAAAATGGTTGGATGAGGCTGCCACTTCGCTCACGCCCGAGCAATTGCTGCTCTACCGCTCCAATCTCCTGGGCGGCGATTTGACCATCACCAATTTCGGCGGCGGCAACACCTCGGGCAAAATCGCGGCGAAAGATCCGCTGACCGCCGCCGACACAACGGTGCTGTGGGTGAAGGGTTCGGGCGGCGATATCGGCTCGATGAAGCTCGACGGCTTTGCCACGCTTTATCTCGACAAGCTTTTGGGCCTCGAAAAGCTCTATCGCGGCGTTGAACACGAAGACGAAATGGTGGGCTACCTGCCCCATTGCACCTTCGCGCTCAATCCGCGCGCCGCCTCGATCGACACGCCGCTGCACGCCTATCTGCCCTTCCCCGATGTCGATCACGTCCATCCCGATTCTGTGATCGCGCTGGCGGCGTCTTCCAACGGCCGCGTGGCTACGGAAGATATCTACGGCAAAGAAGTCGGCTGGCTGGAATGGAAACGGCCGGGCTTCGAACTCGGCCTCAGGCTGCGCGACTATGTGGCCAAGCATCCGGGCTTGCGCGGCATCGTGCTCGAAAACCACGGGCTGATCTGCTGGGGCAAGGATTCCAAATCCTGCTACCTCAACACCATCGACCTGACAGCGCGCGCGGCGCGGTATTTGAACGAGAAGATGACCGGCAAAGCCGCCTTCGGCGGCGAGGCGCTGGCGCCGCGTCAGGCCGAGGAACGCGCCGACATTGCCGCAAAACTCATGCCGCGGCTGCGCGTCGCGATGGGGGCAAGGAAAGTCGGCCATTTCAGCGACGATCCCGAAACGCTCGAATTCGTGGACTCCAAGGACTTCGCGCCGCTGGCGGCGCTGGGCACCTCCTGCCCCGATCATTTCCTACGCACCAAGATCGCGCCCTTGGTGCTCGACCCCGCGAAAATCGGCGACGACAAATATCTCACCGAAGCGATGGAAGATTATCGCAAAGGCTATGCGGCTTATTACGCGCGCTGCATGCAGAAGGGCGATCCGGCGATGCGCGATCCCAATCCGGTGATCGTGCTGCTTCCCGGTGTCGGCCGCTTCGCTTTCGCCGGCGACAAGACGACGGCGCGGCTTGCCAGCGAATTCTATGGCAACGCCATCAATGTGATGCGCGGTGCCACCACCATCGGCAAATATGTCGAACTGCCCGAGATCGAGGCCTATCGCATCGAGTATTGGCAGCTTGAAGAAGCCAAATTGAAACGTATGCCCAAGCCCAAACCGATGGTGGGCAAGGTGGCGTTGGTTACCGGCGGGGCGGGCGGCATCGGACAGGCCATCGCCGAGAAGCTGCTTGCCGAAGGTGCTTGTGTTCTCCTCGCCGACCGCGACGCGGAATCGCTCGACGGCGTGCAGAAGGAACTGGCGAAGAAATACGGCCGCGATCTGGTGCACAGCGCCGTCTGCGACGTGACGCAAGAAACGCAGATGCAGGCGACGTTCGATGCGGCGGCGCGCGACTTTGGCGGCGCCGACATCGTCGTCGCCAATGCGGGGCTCGCCTCTTCCGCCACCATCGAAGAGACCACCACCGAATTGTGGGACAAGAATTACGACGTCCTCACCAAGGGCTATTTCCTGACGGCGCGCGCGGCGTTCCCGCTGCTCAAGAAATGCGCCGGTTCGCTGATCTTCATCGGCTCGAAGAACGCACTGGCGGCGACGCCCGGCGCCTCGGCCTATGCTTCGGCGAAGGCGGCTGCCCTGCATCTGGCGCGCTGTCTGGCGCTCGAAGGCGCGCCCTTCGGCGTCCGCGTCAATGTCGTCAATCCCGATGCGGTACTGCGCGGTTCGCGCATCTGGGACGGATCCTGGCGCGCCGAACGCGCCAAGGCCTATGGCGTGGATGCCGGCGCGGAACTCGAAGCGCATTACCGGGCGCGCAGCTTGCTGAAGCGCGATGTGCTGCCGCAAGATGTGGCCGAGGCCGTCTATTTCTTCGCGAGCGATGCCTCGCTGAAATCGACGGGCAACATCATCAATGTGGACGCGGGGAATATCCAGACTTTCACGAGGTAACCGGCGACCGCGCGCTGTACAAACAACATAAGAGGAACGCCATGGGCGGATACGGACTTCTGGCGCGGGAAACGATCGAAACCCACAATGGGCGCCTTCTCGACACGGTCGAGGAAGATTACGAAGCGCTCGGCAACACGCTCTCGCGGCGCGGCATCGACATCGACGCCATCAAGGCTCGCGTGAAGGATTTCTCCGTCGCGGTGCCGAGCTGGGGTGCAGGCATCGGCGGTACGCGCTTCGCACGCTTCCCCATGCCGGGCGAGCCCACCAACATCCACGAAAAGCTCGAAGACTGCGCCGTGGTCAACCAGCTTTGCCGCATGACGCCGCGCGTCTCGCCGCATTTCCCCTGGGATTTCGTCGCCGATTACGACGGCTTGCGCGATGAGGCCGAAGATATGGGCCTCGGCTTCGACGCAGTGAACTCCAACACCTTCCAGGACCAGCCCGGCCAGAAATTGAGCTATCGCTATGGCAGCCTGACCGCGACCGACAAAGCGGTGCGCGATCTTGCCGTGGCGCACAACATCGAATGCATCAAGATCGGCGAGAAGCTGGGCTCGCGCGCCATCACGGTGTGGATCGGCGACGGCACCAATTTCCCCGGCCAGCAGAGCCTGCGCTTATCGCTCGACCGCTATCTCGACTCGATGCGCGCAATTTATGCCGAACTGCCCGCCGATTGGCGCATGCTGATCGAGCACAAGCTCTATGAGCCCGCCTTTTATTCGACGGTAATCTCAGACTGGGGCTCCTCGATCCTCGCCGCCCAGCAATTGGGCGAGAAGGCGCAATGCCTCGTCGATCTCGGTCACCATGCGCCCAACGTCAACATCGAACAGATCGTGGCGCGGCTGGCGCGGTTCGGCAAACTCGGTGGCTTCCACTTCAACGACAGCAAATATGGCGACGACGACCTCGACACCGGCTCGATCAATCCGCACCAGTTGTTCCTGGTGTTCAACGAACTGGCCGAAGCCGAGCGCGCCGATCCCGATGCCTTCGATCCCTCCTATATGATCGACCAGTCGCACAACATCACCGACCCGATCGAGAGCATGCTGTCGAGTGCCGAGGCCATCGTCGGCGCCTTCGCCCGCGCCGAAATCGTCGACCGCGCGGCGCTCGAAGAATGCCGTCAAAAGAATGACGTTATGGCCGCGTTCCGCACACTGCGTCTAGCCTATTCTACCGACGTCAGCCCGATCCTCGCGCTGGCACGGATCGAGGCGGGCGGCGCGGTCGACCCCATCTTCGCCTATCGCGAATCGGGCTGGCGCCTGCGCAAGGCGCAGGAACGCAAGGCTCCCCCCATACCGGGTCGGGCATCGTATAATTCCGCCGGGTTCAACCTTGACAAGGACTGGGGGGATGGCGTGTCTCCTGTGCTTATGAGAGTGAACATGCACGCGACCGAGCGGGATCGAGTTATTTTGAGCCTTCTTGAAGAGCAGGGATTCGTTTCCTTCCGCGAACTGTCCCACCGCGTCACCGCCTCTCCTGCGACCTTGCGCCGCGACCTCGAACGGCTGCAGACCGACGGCAAGTTGGTGCGGGTGCGCGGCGGGGTGCAGCCCATGGGCGGCGTCGACCATACGAGCGCCCATCACCTGCAAGGCGTGCCCTTCCACGAGAACATCAACCGCAACCGCGCCGCCAAGGAAGCCATCGGCAAGGCCGCGGCGGAGCTTTGCAAGCGGGGCGAGGCCATCATCATCGACGGCGGCTCGACCACGCTGCACATGTGCCCGCATCTGGAGCAGC
>JAGWVX010000310.1 GCA_018970685.1 Alphaproteobacteria bacterium
TGGGGTACGGTTCCTAAACACACCCGGTCTATAGTGAGCGGGCAAGGAGAAAATAATGTCGGATCAAGAGATCGTGACAACGGGTAAGGGTGAATCGGGCGGCCTGATGGCGCCGGTGCTGCCGTTGCGCGACATTGTCGTATTTCCCCACATGATCGTTCCGCTGTTCGTCGGGCGCGAGAAGTCGGTGCGCGCTCTCGATGAGGTGATGAACGAGGAAAAACAGATCCTGCTGCTGACACAGAAAAACGCCGCGGATGATGATCCGACGACCGATGGCATGCATCGGGTCGGCACACTGGCGACTGTATTGCAGCTTCTCAAGTTGCCCGACCAAACCGTACGCGTGCTGGTGGAAGGCAAGAGCCGCGCCCGTGTCACGGGTTTCGTGCCGCGTAGCGATTTTTTTCAGGCAACGATCGAACGCCTTCCCGACAGCGTCGGCGAAGCGCGCGAGACCGAGGCGCTGATCCGCACGGTCAAGACCAACTTCGAGCAGTATATCAAGCTCAACAAGAAGGTTCCAGCCGAGACCCTGGCTTCCGTGGCGCAGATCGACGAGCCAGCCAAGCTCGCGGACACGGTGGCCTCGCATCTTTCCGTCAAGATTGGCGACCGCCAAGCGCTGCTGGAGACCCTCAACACGGCCGAACGGTTGGAGAAGGTTCTGTCACTGATCGAGTCCGAGATCGGCGTTCTGCAGGTCGAGCGCAAGATCAAAAGCCGTGTCAAGCGCCAGATGGAGAAGACGCAGCGCGAGTACTATCTGAACGAACAGTTGAAGGCGATTCAGAAGGAACTCGGCGAGGGCGACGAAGGCCGCGATGAACTGAACGAACTTGAAGATCGCATCCGCAAGACGAAGCTATCCAAGGAAGCGCGTGAAAAGGCGCAGGGCGAGGTGCGCAAGCTCCGCCAGATGTCGCCGATGAGCGCGGAAGCGACCGTCGTGCGCAACTACCTCGATTGGATGCTGTCGCTGCCTTGGGGCAAGAAGTCCAAGATCAAGAAGGACATCAAGCTCGCAGAGGACATCCTCAACGAAGATCATTACGGCCTCGAAAAGGTCAAGGAACGCATCCTGGAATACCTCGCAGTGCAGCAGCGCGCGGGTAAGATGAAAGGCCCGATCCTCTGCTTGGTCGGTCCGCCCGGCGTCGGCAAGACGTCGCTCGGCAAGTCGATCGCGCGCGCCACAGGGCGCGAGTTCGTCCGCATGTCGCTGGGCGGTGTACGTGACGAAGCGGAAATCCGCGGACATCGCCGCACCTATATCGGCTCGATGCCCGGCAAGGTCGTGCAATCGATGAAGAAGGCGAAAGCTGCCAATCCGCTGTTCCTGCTCGACGAGATCGACAAGCTCGGCGCCGACTGGCGCGGCGACCCGTCGTCGGCGTTGTTGGAAGTGCTTGATCCAGAGCAGAACCATGCCTTCAACGATCATTATCTGGAGGTTGATTTCGACCTGTCGGACGTGATGTTCATCACCACGGCCAATACGCTGCACATGCCGCAACCGCTGATGGATCGCATGGAGATCATTCGCATCCCCGGTTACACCGAGGACGAGAAGGTCGAGATCGCCAAGCGCCACCTCATTCCGAAACAGATGAAAGCGCATGGGTTGAAGGACGAGGAGTGGCAGATCACAGATGACGGCCTGCACGCGCTTATCCGCTATCACACGCGTGAAGCTGGCGTCCGTAATCTCGAGCGTGAGATCGCCAATCTGGCCCGCAAGGCGGTGAAGGAAATCGTCTCCAACAAGGCCAAGTCGATCACCGTGACGGCCGAGAATGTTGACAGCTATGCCGGCGTGCGGAAGTTCCGCTACGGCGAGGTGGAAGGCGAGGACCAAGTCGGCGTGGTCACCGGGTTGGCCTGGACCGAAGTCGGCGGCGAGACGCTGCAGATCGAATCCGTGATGCTGCCCGGCAAGGGCCGCATGCAGACGACCGGCAAGCTCGGCGAGGTGATGAAGGAGTCGATTGACGCGGCGCGGTCCTATGTCCGCTCCAAGGCGACGACCTTCGGCATCAAGCCGCCGACCTTCGACGTCAAGGACATCCACGTTCATGTGCCGGAAGGTGCCACGCCTAAGGACGGCCCTTCGGCGGGCGTGGCGATGGCGACCTCGATCATCTCCGTGCTCACGGGCATTCCGGTGCGCCGCGATGTAGCGATGACGGGCGAGGTGACGCTGCGCGGCCGCGTGCTGCCGATCGGCGGGCTCAAGGAAAAGTTGCTGGCCGCTCTGCGCGCCGGGATCACCACGGTCGTCATACCGCAGGAGAACGAAAAGGACTTGGCCGAGATTCCCGACAACGTGAAGGCGGGACTCAAGATCATCCCAGTCTCGACGGTGGGGGAGGTGCTCAAGGTCGCGCTCTCGCGCCAGCCCGAGCCGATCGAGTGGGTCGAGCCCGAGATTGCAGCTCCCGCTCATTTGCCCAATGACGAAGGTGACGCTGTCGTCACACATTAGGCCGAAGGCAGTTTGCCGGCCGGGACTGGGCTTTCGGCCGGCATTCGTCCCCAAAAAATGAAAAATCGGCTAATTCCGGGCTTTTTGGGCACCGGAATCGGCCTCTGCGGCCGGTTCTCGCTTTGACGCCGGGCGCGCGAAAGCCCTAGATTCCCCGCGGTCGCCTTGGCGATTCTGAAAAAAGGAGCCGTCCCAGTGAACAAGAACGATCTGATCCAGAGACTTTCGGACCATACCGGCCTCGCCAAGACAGACGCCGCCAAGGCGGTTGACGGCGTGTTCGACCTGATCGCCTCTGCTCTCAAGGCGGGCGATGAAGTGCGCCTGACCGGTTTCGGTGTGTTCGTCGTTGCCACGCGCGCCGGCGGCAAGGGCCGCAATCCCCAGACCGGCGAAGAAATCACCATCAAGCCGTCCAAGCAGCCGCGCTTTCGCGCTGGCAAGCAGCTAAAGGATTCGTTGAACTGACTTGCCTTCCGGTGTCCTTCCCCTCACTGGAGGGGGAGGACAGCGCTCAATGCCGCCATGGCGCGAACACGGTGTAGACCGGAATCGACGTCGCCGAGGCCCGGCTGATCCCTATATACCCCCGCGCTTGCAGCCGCCGCAGGGCGGATTGCACGGACGATTTCGACAGGCCCGTCTCTACCGCCAGCGTGAGCAGGCTAATGGCCACGCTCCGGCGATCCGGTCCGCCCGTGGCGTGCCATAGCTTCAGGAAGACGATGAAAGCAGATGGCGCTCTGTCATGTCCTACAAGGTCGGGCATCAGGACATCAAAGACGTAGTCATCCGGCGGCTCTTTGCAGATCATTACTATAGTAGGGATCCAGAGCCTTGCCTCCGCAAGCACCCTGGCAAAAGCTGGCGGCGAAAGCGGAGGTTCTAGCATGATCACGCATGTGAAATTCGTTTCCGTTCCGGTCAACGATCAGGAGCGTGCACTCAAGTTTTATACGGAAAAGCTGGGCTTCAAGGTGGCGACGGACCAGCCCATGGGACCGGGCAAGCGCTGGATCGAGTTACGCATCGGCACGGCGCAGACGCGCTTCGTGCTCTTCACCATGGACGGCGAAGAGGGGCGGGTAGGCACCCGGATGAACATGTCGATCGCCTGCGACGACGTCGAGGCCACCCATCGTCAACTTTCGGCGCGCGGAGTGGAATTCGAGACGGCGCCACAGAAGCAGCCCTGGGGAATGTTTGCGATCATGAAAGATTCGGAAGGCAACCGGTTCGTCTTGGCATCCGACTAGCGGCAAACTCCGCCCCCCTGATATAAGCCGTCCGTCCGGGCGGTTAGCTCAGCGGTAGAGCATCTCGTTTACACCGAGAGGGTCGGGGGTTCGAAACCCTCACCGCCCACCA
>JAGWVX010000311.1 GCA_018970685.1 Alphaproteobacteria bacterium
AGATCGATCGCGCCGGCCAACAGGTCGATCAGCGTGGCATCGTTCCAGCTGCGAAATTGTGCACTGCCCTTGCGCATCAGGATTCGCATACACGTGATTCGAAATTCGAAAAAAATGGGCGCTGCCAACAGGCGCGAGTGACGCCGCCGTCAGCATCGCCGCTTGTCGTCAGGGCGGCACACGAGTGCGGCGGGTCCGCTGCTCCCACAGCCGAGAGCAATCGTACCGTCCTGTTCCAACACCGGCCGCAGGGAGAAACCAGGCGCCGCGGGATCTATCGGATCGACGGGCCGCTCAACATGGTGGCCAGCTCTCGCAATCCGATGATGTCGACGCCTTCCGCTCTTGGGTACCGTTCCTCTCCCGAATACACGATAAAGCACTGGTCCGGCTGCAAGTCTTCACGGGCGTGATGGAATCCCTTCTCCAGCCGTGGCGCGAGCCCGCGCTTGATTTCCACGGCCCACAGTTTCCCGCCGGGCATTTCAAGCACAAGATCGATTTCGGCGCCGGCGGAGGTGCGATAGAAGCTTGCGTTCACCCGCTGCGGTGCCGCGCTGAGCAGATTTTCCAGGACAAAGCCTTCCCAGCTTCCGCCTGCGACCGGATGGCCCAGCACCGCTTCGCGGTTGTCGAGGCCAAGCAGCGTATGGACGATGCCGCTGTCGCGCACATAGACTTTGGGCGATTTGATCAGGCGCTTGCCGACATTGCTGTGGAAGGGGGGCAAACGGCGGACCAGCAACAGATCGACCAGCAGGTCGAGATAACGGCCGACCGTCTTGCCATCGACACCGAGGCCGCGCGCGAGCTGCGCGGCATTCAGTACGCCCCCCTGCACATGGGCGAGCATGGTCCAGAACCGGCGTAGCGTTTCGGCCGGTATACGTGGCCCAAGTTGCGGAATGTCGCGTTCGAGATAGGTGCGGATGAAGTTCTCGCGCCAGGTCGTGCTGGCGTCGTCGCTGGTGGCCAGGAAGCTGTCCGGGAAGCCGCCCCGGGTCCAGAGCGTTTCGCGCCCATCGCCATCGGCTTCGAGCACGTTGAACGGCCCCAGTTCGACATAGGCAATGCGCCCTGCCAGGGACTCGCCCGATTGCTTGAGCAGGTCCATCGAGGCCGAGCCCAGCAGCAGGAAACGGCCGGTCCGCATGTTGCGCCGCCGCCCTTTGTCGATGAGGCTGCGCAGCGTCTGGAACAGGTCTGGCATCCGCTGGACTTCGTCCAGGATGACCAGCTTGTCTTCGTGCCCTGATAAATAAAGCGCGGCGTCCGCCAGCTTCTCCCGATCCGCCGGATCTTCGAGGTCGAGGTAGATGCTCGGTCGTCCATCGCCGATTTGTTCGGCCAGCGTCGTTTTACCCGCTTGGCGCGGTCCGAGCAGCGCCACGGCCGGGAATTGATCAAGGCGGGCCAGGACGGCCGCAGTCTTTTGGCGGGGTATCATCCTTGTAATTGTGGCACAATATGCCAGAATTGCAAGGATAAGTGAGGCTGCGGCGATACCTCCCGGGGCGTTAGAGGACCGCGACGAGATGCCCTGATTTGGTGCGGGCATTGTAGGGGCGCACATGGATTTCGACCGTGCGCCCAAGTGCGGTGAGCCAAGCCGTCAGGCGATCAATCGTGACGCTCTCCATACGGCCCCGAAGGACTTTGGAGAGGGTTGGCTGATCAGTGGCACAGAGTTCTGCAGCCTCTTTCTGTGTCAGCTTGCGTCGCGCGATGGTTTCGCTGATCGCATCGATAAGCGAACTCTTCACCGCGAGCTCCGCCGCTGCGCCTGCGGAAAAGCCGAGATCACGGAACAGGTTTCGGCTACCCTTTTGCATCGCAGTCTTAGTCATCGTCAGAATCCGCATGCCGCGCTTGCTTGAGCCACGCCAGCATCAGGCGGACGCCGACTTGCGAGGCCGTCTGCCTTTCGCGCCATTCGCGCGTGATGCCGCCACCTTCGCAGGCGATTTCGTCCGCCCCGCAAGCCACGCCATATCGGCCTTCGTTCCGAAGATGCCGGCGAGCAATCCGGGAATCGAAATATCCACGTCCAGCGCCTTCCAGTGCAGGCCGTAGCCGTGACCGAGGATTTCGACGACAGTGAGTTGATCGTCTGTCGCCGCCGCCAAACCCTGCGCCAAGCGCGGCGGAAACGCAAAAGTGCAACCATTGGTCAATTCCACGACGATCCGGCCCAACTTGCGATCATAGCGAACCGTCTTTGCGCGTGGCTCATTGGCCCGTGCGATCTTTCCCCGCTCCAGCGCCGCATCAATCTGTGCGTTCGTCAACTCAGCCATGGTTTTCCGTCCATTTGCGCATGAACAATGCTTTATGTTCGATCACGATCTGCCGTGTCCGTCGGACAACGTTTCGTTTCATGCCGTCCGCCCAAATCAGTTCCGGCTCGCCGCCGCGGCCGCGGCCGCGCGCGAAAGGTCGTCGGTCTGTCAGGAGCCTGCAACCGCTTCCATGACTTCCTTCGGTCGGCGGCGGATTGCCAAAAGATAGGCTGCCGCGGGGGCGTCGGGTGCCCGCCTGCCCTGCTCCCAATTCTTCACCGTCGCGAGCGGAATCCGGTACGTCGATGCGAACCGCTGCTGGGACATATGCAGCTTTTCGCGGATCGCCTTCACGTCGGGAATCTCGACCGTGGTGGCACGCATGCCCCGGATCTTGTGGCCCCGCGCATGCCGAGCCGCCTGCTGCATGCTCTCGATCAGTTCCTTGCCGAACTTGCTCACCGCACTCTCCTTACACCTTACGTCGTTTGCCTTTGATGGTCGCGGCCAGTTCACGCACCGTCCGCTTTTCATCCGGGTCCAAATCCTCTTGGCGGCCCTTCGCATACACGAGCAACAGATAAAGCGGCCGGTCGCGGTCGTGATAGAAATAGATCACCCGCACGCCGCCGGTCTTAAGGGATCAGGTCGCCGACATCGGGATTGCCCGCGATGTAGAGCACGAATTCCTCGTGCTCATCGTCTGTCCAAACCTGTTTTGCCTGCCGCAGGAAAAGCGGGGTTTCCGCAACCGTGATGCGCTCTTCCGCCATGACCAGTATATACGCCATTGGCGTCTAGGCGTCCAGAAAAAAGACGCCACTGGCGCCCAGGATTGATTTTGGCTGGCCCAGGGTGGCGTGGCCGAACAAGATGGTCCCTGGGCACCCGCAGATCATGTCCTTGTCTGTGATAGGCTCCCCATATGGAAATCGACACGGACAAGATCGATGACGCCGTTCTGGGCCTGTTGTGGCTGACGCTGCATGACGAAAGGCGCGCCTGGAAGGGGTTCGACTGGGGTGCTCTGGACCGGCTGTATCGCAAAGGCTTGATCGCGGACCCGGCCAACAAAGCAAAGTCCGTGGTGCTCAGCGACGAAGGCCTGCAGCGGGCCGAGGTGGCGTTTCGTGCGCTCTTTGTGCGCGAAACGCGGCCCTGAGTTTCAACGACCCCATGCGCCGTGCCCGAGGCAACGCGTCAGCATGCCGGCTCCGGGGGTAATCAGAACAAAAAGGCGAGCCTGGCGGCGTACGCGCCTGGTGGGAAGATGCCTACAGCTTGGACTCGCGTCGCAGCCGCTGGGTTTCCGCTGGCGCTGTGTCAGATGATCCGCCGCCGCCCTGTCGCCTGACGGTCTGCCAATAGGCCCCGGCGCCCGAATCCCGCTTCGCTACGACTGCCGCAAGCTGTGCCGCCAGGGCGACACCGGCGCGCGCAGCGGTGCCGATCAAATCCGCCCGGCGAACCAGCTGCACACTCCAAAGTGGCAGTTGCCGCATGAGAGCGATGTCGAAGCGCCGCCGCATTAATCGTTCGGCCAACACGGACCGCGATTGGCCGGCCGCCGCACG
>JAGWVX010000312.1 GCA_018970685.1 Alphaproteobacteria bacterium
TCGCTGCCGGAAACAGGTTCTCGCTTTTGCCTGTCCGCTTGCGCAACGCTTGCAGAACATCCACGGCTTGTGGGGAAAGCGGAACCAGATGCGCGCGACGCATCTTCATGCGTTCCGCAGGGATGCGCCAGAGCGGCTCGCGCCCGTCCAAGCCCTCGAACTCGGACCATCGCGCAAACCGCAATTCGGCCGTTCGCACAAAGGTCAGCACGACCAACGTCATCGCGAGTTGCGTGAGCTTATCGCCGTCGTAGGCGTCAAGCTTGGCTATGAAGGTTGGAAGCTCACTGGCCGGCATGGCCGTACGACGTTTCGGCGGCTTGGCGGGCGCCAACGCACCCTTAAGGTCCAGTGTTGGATTACGGCGGCACCGGGCAGTCGCGACGCCGTAGCTGAAGATGGCGCTCGCCATCTGCATGATGCGCCGTGCCATCTCTACGGCCCCTCTTCGCTCAACCTTTCGGATGACCTCCAACACCTCGATCGGCTCTATTTCGGCGATCGGTCGCTTGCCCAGATGCGGCAGCAAATCTTCGTCCAACCGGCTTCTCAGGCGGGACGAATAACTCTCCACCCACCCCGGTTGGTTGATTTCAAACCACTCATTGGCAACGAGTTCGAAGGTGTTGGCCGCGGCTGCCAGGCGTTGCTGCTTCCGCGCCTTTCGTACCTCGCATGGATCCTTGCCGTCCTGCAGAAGCTCCTTGGCGGTATCGCGCGCTTGACGCGCCTTTTGCAGCGACACGCTGGGGTATTTGCCGAGCGCCAGTGACTTCTGCTTTCCGTCGAAACGATAAGCCATGCGCCACAGCTTCGAACCTCTCGGCGAAACGAGCACATGCAGGCCTTCGCTATCGCTGACTTTGTAAGGTGCCGCTTTGCCCTTCAGAGAGCGGAGTTTGACGTCTGTCAGGGGCATTTTCAGGCCACTTCGCGAAGTGTTGGTACTTTTTCAAAAGTGTTGGTACTTCGGCCAAAATATACCAACAATCCTCTCGGCTGCCAACGAACAACACCGAGCAGAGATGATACCTAACATCCTGTTTTCATTTTATTTATGCGGATGTTCGCGAACAAGGACGAACGAGAACAAACAGTGAACTGGTGGGTGATGCAGGACTCGAACCTGCGACCCGCTGATTAAGAGTCAGCTGCTCTACCGCCTGAGCTAATCACCCGCCGGGGGAGGCGCGCTATAGCAGAGGGTTTTCGCCGAGTCCATGCGCCCGAAAGGATCAGATAATTCCGGCCGAATGGCGGGGAATTTCGACTTGGCGGTGGACGTGCACGCTGAGCAGCAAGCCGAATCCGAACATCACCGTCAGCATGGCCGTGCCGCCGTAGGAGATCAGTGGCATGGGGATGCCCACCACGGGGATCAGCCCCATCACCATCGCCGCATTGATCATGATGTAGAAGAAAAAGTTGAGGATAACCCCGATCGCCAAAAGGCGGGCGAATTGGCTGCGCGCGCTCATCGCGATCTGTACGCCGTAACCGATCACCACCGCAAAGAGGATCAGCAGCGCGACGCAGCCGACGAAACCAAACTCCTCGCCGTAGTTCGTGAAGATAAAGTCGGTTTCCTTCTCGGGCAGGAAGTTGAGCCGGCTCTGCGTGCCCTGCAAGAACCCTTTGCCGCTAAGGCCGCCGGAGCCGATGGCGATCTTGGCCTGGGTGATGTTCCAGCCTGCTCCCAGCGCATCGGATTCCGGATTGAGGAAGGTGAGCACGCGGGCCTTCTGATAGTCGTGCAGCACGAATTTCCAGGCCAGCGGAATCGCGGCTGCCACGGCGGCGATCGTCGGCGCGATCCACCACCAAGACAGACCGGCAAGGAAAAGCAGCGAAACGCCGTCGGCTACCAGGATCATCGTCGTTCCGAGATTGGGCTGAATCGCCACGAGCGCCGCCGGCATCGCGATCATGACCAGCGGTATCGCCAGACGCAAAGGTTTAGAGATCTCCTCCACGCTGAGGCCATGTAGATACCTCGCCAGCGCCAGCACCAGGGCGATCTTCATCGGCTCCGAGGGCTGCAGTTCCAGCGGCCCCAACGTGATCCAGCGTTGCGCACCCAGTCCGACGTGACCGGCGATCTCCACCGCGACGAGCAGCAGCATCGAAAATGCGTAGAAGGGGTAAGCGAAGCTCAGCCAGAAACGGATATCGACCAGCGCCACCACAATCATCAGCACGAAGCCGATGACGAAACGCACCATCTGCTTGTCGGCCCAGGGCGAGAACGAACCGCCTGCTACCGAATAGAGCATCGCAAAGCCGACGCAGGCGATGATCGTCACCAGCAGCACGACGCCCCAATTGATCTCATAGAGCTTGTCCATGAAGGAGAGCGTGCGTCGTGCGATGGCGTAGGGGCGCGTGATCATGTGCTCGACTTCACGATCGCCGGTGTTACCTGCGCGGCGTGCACCGGATAAGCAGCCCGCATCTTCACCGGATCGCGCTGCTGGGCATAGAGGAGGATATTGCGTGCCATCTGCACATGCGGGTGCGACATCACCGCTCCGTGCTCGATGATGATGGAAAGTGCGTAACGCGGCGCGTCCACCGGCGCATAGGCGATGAACAGCGCGTGCTCGCGCAGATTCCAAGGCAACTGACTGTTATCCAACACGCCGGTGAGACGTTCCTCCTTCGAGATACGACGGACCTGCGCCGTACCGGTCTTGCCAGCCATCTCGAAACCAGCCTGGGTGATACGCCATGAAAAGGCCGTGCCGCCTGGGACATTGGTGACGGCGTTCATACCGCCGCGCACAGCCGTGAAAGCCGCTTCGGAGAAAGACGCCGCAGCGGGAATCAACCTTGGCTGCACCGTGGCGCCTACTTCATGCACGATGCGCGGCACCAATGTCTTGCCGCTGGCGATGCGCGCCGACAGCATGCAAAGCTGCAAGGGCGTGGTCAGCACGTAACCCTGTCCGATGCCGGTGTTGAGCGTCTCACCCTGCTGCCAGGGAACGCCGAACCTCGCCATTTTCCACGGCCGGGTGGGGATGAAGCCGGCGAGTTCCCCCGGCATTTCTATTCCCGTCGGCGCACCCAACCCGAGCGCGTGCGCAGCATCGGCCATCTTGTCGATGCCAAGGCGGCGAGCGACTTCATAGAAGAAGATGTCGCAGGAGACCTGAATGCCGCGCTGCAGGTCGACATGGCCGTGGCCACCCTTCTTCCAGGCCCAACAGTGCCATTCACGGCCGCCGAACATCATTGATCCAGTGCAGTTGACCTGCAGGTCCGCCAGCCCATTGTCCACGGCGGCCAGCGCCATCGCCGGCTTGAAGGTCGAGCCGGGCGGATAGGCGCCGCCCATCGCCTTGTTGAGCAACGGCTTGTGGTCGTTGGTGACCAATGCGCGCCATTGATCATTGCTAATGCCGATATTGAAGAGATTCGGGTCGTAGCCTGGCGTCGAAGCCATGGCCAACACGTCGCCGTTAGAGGGGTCCATGACGACACAGGCCGCGCTCTCATCGCCCAATTGCTGCTCGACGTAACGCTGAAGATCGCAGTCGATGGTGAGGTAGACGTCCTTGCCCGGCGTACCAGGCTCGCTACTCAGCTGCCGGATAACGCGGCCATAGGCGTTGACTTCGACGCGGCTGACGCCGGCCGTGCCCCGCATCTGCCGATCGAACTGCTTTTCGATGCCGCGCTTGCCGACGCGGAAGCCAGGCAAATCGAGCAGCGGATCGTTGTCGCCCTTCTTGTCCTCCGGGCTTGCCGCCGCGACATAGCCCAGCACATGGGAGAGCTGCTCGCCATACGGATAGGACCGCGTTTCGCCGACGTCAGGCTGAACACCAGGCAAATAGGGAAGATGCAGGT
>JAGWVX010000313.1 GCA_018970685.1 Alphaproteobacteria bacterium
ATGCGCGCGCCGGTGCTGGCGCTGTTCGACGTGACGGCGCGCGAGGCCGACGACGGCATGCGCGCGCGGCTGGCGGCGCGGCTCGGCGGCCATGGCGACTTGCCGCTGGACCTGGTCAACGACTTCTATCTTTGTGCGCCGAAAAGCGTGCGCCGCGAGATCCTGATGCGCAACGAATTGGATCTCGGCGCCTTCGACGACGGCGGCGCCGCGCCCGACGCGGCAGAACTGATCGCGGCGGCGCGCGACGTGCGGGTTCGCGATTTCGCGCAGCGGCTGGGCGATAGCGTCGGCATCGCGGCGCGCACCGCGCGGGCCGTTCTGGCCGACGCATCCGGCGAAGCCCTCGCCGTGCTGTGCCGGGGCGCGCATCTCGATCGCGCGGCTTTCTCGGCACTGGCCCTGCTCAAGATTCCGACGGACGGCGATCCCCTGGCGCAGCTTGCCGCTTACGACGGCGTGCCCCAGCGCGCCGCCGGACGACTGACGCAGCACTGGCGGACGCACCAGGCACCGCACCAACACCTCGAAGTTGCCGCTGCGGAATGATGTTCGGGACCTGACGTCGGCGCTATGCTTGCCCCAGGGGATAGGGGGTCATCATGGGCGTTCTGCGTTCGTCGATTCTGAGCGGCGGCTTGCTGCTCGTCTTGTGCTGCGCGGCCGCGGCCGACAGCGACTGGCAGACCGTCAGCCTCGACAACGATCCCGATTTCACCATCGACGTGCCGTCCGTGGTCGGCAAGGATTATCTGCCCGACGCGAGCGGACGTGCGAACGGCGACCTGATGGAATTCCAGATGGGGAACAAGGCGGACGGCTATCTGTTCTGCAGCTTGAACCGCTCCGCCCTCGACACGCCGGCCGTGCGCCAGGGCATCATCGACGAGCTCAACGCGACGAAAGGCGGCGACCTCTGCACGCCGCTCGAGGGCGCCAGCGCCACGAAGACGCTCGGCTCGCGGACGCTGACGGTCAACGGGCAGCCGGCGGCTTCGTGCGCGATGAGCTTCGTTGCCGCGAACGCCAAGCCGCCCGGCATGGTGCTCAGCGAAGCGGCGGTGGCCGGGCCCGGCGCGCTTTATGTCGTGACCTGCAACGTCCGGGACACGACGCAGGCCAAGGCCGAAGCCGACTGGCGCACCGGCCGCGCCGCCCTGGCCGCGCATATCCATCAGAGCCTGCGCATGCCGAAGGCGGCGAGATAAGAACGGCAAAAAGACCCGGCATTTGCGCCCCGGCCGGGCGATGCGCGAGCGGCGCGAGGGGGCGACAATGCGCTTTGGCTACTCGGTACCGTGCACGTCCGAGCGTTCGCGGGTCTTGGCGAATTTCACGCGGGGAAATTTGTCGGCGACGTAGCCGAGTTCCCATTGGCTCTTGGCGAGGAACACCGGCGCGCCGTCGCGGTCTTCCGCCATGCCGCCGCGATTGCCCTCGACGAATTTCTCCAGATCGGCGGGCTCGGCGATCAGCCAGCGCGCCGCGTCGTAGGGCGAGGCTTCGAGATCGGCGTCGAGGCTGTACTCGTCGCGCAGCCGCGATTTCAAGACATCGAGCTGCAAGGGACCCACGACGCCGACGATCCATTGGGCGCCGATCTGCGGTTTGAACACCTGGGTGACGCCTTCCTCGGCCAGCGAGGTAAGCGCGCGCGCCAGGTGCTTCTGCTTCATCGGATCGCCGAGGCGGACGCGGCGCAGGATTTCCGGCGCGAAATTCGGAATGCCGGTAAAGACGATCTCGCCCGATTCCGACAGCGTGTCGCCCACCCGCAGCACGCCGTGATTGGGAATGCCGATGATGTCGCCGGGAAAGGCCTCGTCCACCGTCTCGCGCTCCTTGGCGAAGAACAGAATGGGATTGTGCACGCCGATGGTCTTCTTGGTGCCCGATTGCGTCAGCTTCATGTTGCGCGTGAAGCGGCCCGACGCCAGCCGCAGAAAGGCCACGCGGTCGCGGTGGTTGGGATCCATATTGGCCTGGACCTTGAAGACGAAGCCCGAGACTTCCTTGTCGGACGGTTTCACTTCGCGGTCCTTGGCCGCTTGCGGGCGCGGCGGCGGGGCGTGCTCGGCCAGCGCCGAGAGCAGATCGCGCACGCCGAAATTCTTCAGCGCCGAGCCGAAGAACACCGGCGAGAGATGGCCTTCGCGATAGGCCGCACGATCGAAGCGCGACAGCCCGGCCGTCGCCAGCTCGACATCCTCGTCGAGCTTGGCCTTGACGTCCTCGGGCAGCAGCGCGGCCAGCGCCTTGCCGCCGACGCGCTCGTCCTTGCCGAACACGGCGAACTCTTCCGTATAAAGATCGTAAACGCCCTTGAAGTTCAACCCGTGGCCGGCGGGCCAGGTCATCGGCGCCACTTCGAGCTGCAGCTGGTCGGAAATCTCGTCCAGCAGCTCGAAGGCGTCCCGCGCCTCGCGGTCCATCTTGTTGACGAAGGTCATGATCGGGATGTCGCGCAACCGGCAGACTTCGAACAGCTTGCGGGTCTGCGCCTCGATGCCCTTGGCGGCGTCGATCACCATCACCGCGGAATCGGCGGCGGTGAGCGTGCGGTAGGTGTCTTCCGAGAAATCCTCGTGGCCCGGCGTGTCGAGCAGGTTGAACACGGCGCCGTCGAACTCGAAGGTCATCACGGCGCTGGTCACCGAGATGCCGCGCTCCTGTTCGATCTTCATCCAGTCGGATTTGGCGCGCCGCGCCTCGCCGCGCGCCTTGACGCGGCCGGCCTCGTGGATCGCGCCGCCGAGCAGCAAGAGATGTTCGGTCAGCGTGGTCTTGCCGGCGTCGGGGTGCGAGATGATAGCGAAGGTGCGCCGTCTCGCCGCCTGTGCGGCGGGAGATTTGGGCTGGGCTTCGTGGGCGATGGTCATGGCCGCGGGGGAGTAGCAAGCGGAAATCAAAGGCGCAAGTTCGCGCCAAAAAAGCCGCTATTTGAGGGGCCGTGAACGAAAACGGCTGGCTCCGACGACGACGTAACGGCCGATCAGACCTTCGCCCAATTCATCGATTGCCGCTTCAAGGCGCCGCCACACCAGAGCGATCGGGTGCAAGCGCATCCGGAGCAGAACAATCCCATCGACACCCAAGAACCGGTCGCGAAAGACGATCTCGCCGAAATCGAGAGCTTGCGTCAGCAAGATGCGATGCTCTTCACGCGCCATCGAGAGTATCGAACCATCGTCCGAGGCCGGAAGGACGTCCGAAACCAATACGACGTCGTGGCCTGAAGCTTTCAACCGTTCGATGATATAGCCGTGGACGCACTCATCGACCATCCAGCGCATCGTAAACCAGTTCCTCGTGCGTGATGTAATCGGCGGCGAAGGACTGGGCGGCCCGGACGTCTTCGCGCGTGAGCCTCGGATAACCCTCCAGCAGTTCCTCGGTGGTCATCCCATCGCCCAATGCACGCAGAATCAGATCGACGGGAATACGCGTTCCCTTGATGACCGGCTTTCCAAACATGATCTTCGGATTGATCTCTATACGTTCGTGTTTCATGACACATCTCGTTCGCACGAAAAGATCATATCACAGTCGGCCGCGATTGAGAAAACGCCACTGCTTCATGGGCCGGGGTCATGGCCACGGCGAATATGCCGTCGCTGAGCGCCTCGAGACGCTGCAGATTCTGTCCCGCGATGCGGTTGTAGGAAGTGGGCATGGCAAGAAGGAAATAGCGAGTGGCGAGCGGCGAATAGACCAGAATCCCGCCCTATCCGCTATTCCCTATTCGCGATTCATTTACACGATCTTCTCGTCCACGAAGGCGCGGCCTTCGCGGTCCTCGATCTCCACGATCCACAGATCGGGATCGAATTTCATCTG
>JAGWVX010000314.1 GCA_018970685.1 Alphaproteobacteria bacterium
AAGAACCAAAGGTTGTGGAGGTATTGTGCAAACATGACCGGCAGGACGCATACCGCGCACAGAAGCATGGTCAATTTCCGTGCCGCGTTCACACTCATGCCGCGCTTGATCAAATGGGAGGATAACCATCCGCCAGCGACGCTGCCGAAATCCGACATCATATAGATGACGATCAGCGGCGGCCCAAAACTTCTGATGTCGAGGTGAAATTCTTTGACAAAGAACGGCGGTAGCCAGAAGAGGTAAAACCACCAGATCGGATCGGTCAGGAACTTTCCAAGCGCGTATGCCCACGTTTCCTTGAGCGGTACGAGTGTGATCCAGGGAACCGACTTTTCGACGACGTGGTTGTCACTTTTGATATATGCCAGTTCCTCGGGAGAGACTCGCTTATGGTCGCTCGGATGCCGATAAAATGTGACCCATAAGATGAGCCAAAGTAAGCTCAAGCTTCCGGTAACGATAAAGGCAGCGCGC
The DNA here is from genome assembly GCA_018970685.1 of Alphaproteobacteria bacterium. Classification (GTDB taxonomy): domain Bacteria; phylum Pseudomonadota; class Alphaproteobacteria; order Micropepsales; family Micropepsaceae; genus Rhizomicrobium. The sequence goes on from JAGWVX010000314.1 coordinate 478, forward strand.
CAACCAAACGTGAGCGTGACGATGGGAACGATCACGGGCGACATGACCGCGCCGATGTTGGTCCCCGCATTGAATAGGCCGTTGGCTAGCGCTCGTTCACGTTGGGGGAACCATTCGGCCACAGCCCTTAGCGCTGCGGGAAAGCTGCCGGATTCGCCGAGACCGAGGGCGAACAGCATGAAAGAAAAGCCCGCCAAGGAAGTTACGAACGCACACAAAACCTGGGCGCTGGCCCAGATGACGACCGCAATCGAGTACCCCAGCCGCGCTCCGAGCCTATCAATCACCCGCCCGAAGATAACGTAGCCGATTGCATACGCGGTCTGGAAATAAAGGACGATATTGGCATAGTCGAGTTCGCTCCAATGGAACTCGCCGGAGAGCGTCGGTTTGAGAACCGCAATAGTCTGCCGATCCACGTAATTGAGCGTGGTGGCAAAGAAGAGGAATAAGCAAATCAGCCAGCGAACCCATCCGCTGCGCCCTGGGCGAACTGGAATCGTATCTGCCGCACCATCAGTCGATCCAACGCCCTGCGTGCCAGGTGTACTTGGCATGTGGTCGCTCCCTGATCACGCGACTCTTTTTGGTGGTCGCTCAGTTTTTTGACATGGCCTTCGAATCTACTCCGGGCGAAACTTGTAGCCCGCTCCTGTCTGATGAATTTTGGACGCAAGGAATTTCGTCGCGAATGCGAGACGCCAATCGCGATACACGATGCCCGACGATACTTGGGGGCCCGCCGCCCCACACCCCTATGCCGATTTATCCTAAAGGAACCCGGTGTCATTTTCAATGGCGATCTCTCGATGATGCCGCGTCGTCGGCCAGGAGGTCATCCATCCAGCATTCCAATACCCGAAGGTGCAAAATGAGGGCCTTGGTCCAAGAGCTTAACCGCTATCTCACGATTTGCCGCGCCCTCACCCAAGCCGAAGCGTGCGCATGCGCGCTACGCAGTGTGGCACGCCCGAGCGGCGCGTCGCTTAGGGGAGTTTGGATTCCGCGTCCTTCTCGCGCAGGTTCTCCGCGGTCTGAAGGAGGGATTGCCGCAAGGACAGCAGATGCCGTTTCAGGAAATCATCCTGCGTCAGGTTCGCGAGCCGCACGCATTCTTCGGCATGGGCCAAGTATTCTTCCGAGGTGCTCATGGGCCGATAGCGGGGAGGAGGTCCTAAGACGGCAAGCACGGACTTGGCCCATATAGCGCCAACCCGTCCGCCGCCGTCAAGCGTCCGCGATATCCTCGACGAGCGCGATGAGCTTCTTCCGCCGGTCGGGGTCGGCGATGCGCACGAAAGCGCGGCAAAGTCGCCAGCCGTCGTGAGTCGCCATGAAGACGGAGACGGTGGCGACCTCGGCGGGCACTTCGCTCTCCACCTTGGTCTCGCCTTCGTCCGGGAAGAGCTTCAGCAAGGGAACCGCCAATAGGCTGGCGATCTCGAAGAGCCGCGAGGCGGCGACCCGGTTGAGTCCGTTCTCGTATTTTTGCACCTGCTGGAAGGTGAGGCCGAGCTTCGCGGCGAGATCGCCCTGTGAAAGCCCGCGTTCGTGCCGATAGGCGCGAATGCGCGCGCCGATATGCGAAGCGATGCGCCCCGGCATGCCAGCGCGTTCGGCCGTGAGCACTCATCACAAATTGCTTCAAGCGCGCGCGGCGATAGCGAACATCGGCGCGCATCGATGCTCGTCGCCGCGTACGGCGGAACGTCAGATTCGCATTGCCGCCATCGAGCGGCGCACTATGAATAGCGAGTATTCCGACATCGGTAAGATGTCGGAATCGCTCCAACAGACGCACCTTCGAACCAACGGAGTAGTCGCGGTCCTGGTGCCAACGGATCAGCAATTTGGCTTGTTTGCGAAAGGAGTCGATCGAGGGCACGGCAACCTCCTGCTGAAAATTTCAGCGGGCGGGCTTAGCCCTTTCGGCACCGAGGCCGATGTATCCCGAAAGCAGATGAGAATTGGTAGATGGTCGGCCGGCCGTCAAATTCGGCCGGATGGCCTTACCCGTTCCTGCCGGATCGGTCGGCGTGCGTCCCCATCACGATCTGTGACCGGAGACTAGAGATTTAGCATGGGGTTACCCAAAACTTTTCGCTCTAGGCGACCGTCGCAGAATGTGGCTGAATAAGGATGATCGTTCGGTACGATTTAGCCGGGGCGTTTGGTAAATGGTTTGTCCGTGGAAGAGCAGCTGGTTTAGGCCTGCTGTGGTTTCGTTTGTGGTTTCGACGGCGATGCTCGCGCTCGACTACTCGTCCGCGGCTACGCTAACGCAACCCACGCCCTCGCCCGCCGGAAATCCAAACTACTACGCGAATGGGATCGAAGCGTTCAACGCAGAGAAGTATGCGGAAGCGGCGCGATTACTGCGTAACCCCGCTGAGTCGGGCGTCGTCGATGCTCAACTCAAGCTAGCATGGATGTACGTCAATGCCCGCGGAGTGCCACGGGACTTCGAGCAAGCGCTGCGTTGGTACAGGGCGGCTGCGGACCGCGGCAATCCCGACGGCGAAAACTGGGTCGGCGTCTTCTATCAACGAGGCTGGGGCACCCCGAAGGATGATGTCCAGGCAGCTAAGTGGTACCGGAAGGCCGCCGAGGCGGGGAACTCCTTCGCGGCCTATAACTTAGGCGTATTGTACGCGAGCGGCGCTGGTGTAAACAAAGACTTCGGGCAGGCCGCCTCCTGGTACCGTAGGGCCGCCGAGGCGGGAAACTCCGACGCCGCCGATGCTCTGGGCATGCTGTATGAGGTCGGCTCGGGTGTGAAACAAGACCTCGGACAGGCCACCTTCTGGTACGGGAAGGCCGCGAAGGCGGGAAATTCCAACGCGGCCGATAATTTACAAGCCCTCATGCGGTCCCACTCCGAAAATCCACGCTACGCGGCCCAGAGACCGACCTATAGCGATGCGACCCAGACATCGACGGATGGTGAGGCTCGCGCCACCATCCTTCAACTCCTGCAGCAAGCCCCGGCCATGCGCGTAGTATTGAGCGACGACGAAGTTAGTAAATTGCAGGAGGCGAGATCCACCGATGGCGGAACAGACATCAGCGACATGATCGATGACTGCAATGACAATGGATATCAGGAGAGCAGCAGCGGAGTTTTGTGGGACACTGCCGAAACGTACTGTAGCAGTCTCGGGGAAATAATTGAGCCTGAAGGCGGGCGGGATTCTGTTCCGAATTTTCCCGATTACCAAGGTGCGGCAACACCCAACAACCCGGCGGCTGAAACCGCTTATGCTCGCGCGTGCGCTCTTCCTATCGTCGCTGGCGTAAGAGAGATCGCTGACGGGTGTGTCGACCTGAGTCGCTACTTTCAACGTCGGGAACAGTTAGT
>JAGWVX010000315.1 GCA_018970685.1 Alphaproteobacteria bacterium
ATGATCTCGAAGCCGTCCTCGCCGGTGTAGCCGGTGCGGCTGACAATGGCCGGTATGCCCGCGATATCCGCGCGCACCACCTTCATGAAGTTCAGCGAAGCGACCGCCGACGCGTGCCGGGCCAGCACCGCTTCGGCGGCGGGACCCTGCAGGGCCAGCAGCGCGCGATCCGGCTGCGGCGCCAGCACCGCCAGACCCTTCAGCCGCTCGGAGATATAAGCGAAATCGGATTCCTTCATCGAAGCGTTGACGACGAGATAAAGAGCCGGCTCGCCGATCAGCCGCGAAGTCATGAAATCGTCCTTGATGCCGCCCCGGTCGTTCAGCAGGAGGCCGTAGCGCTGCATGCCTTCCTTCAGACCGGCAAGATCGGCAGGGGTCACGCGCTCAAGCGCGCGTCCCGGATCGTCGCCGGAGAGAAACGCCTGCCCCATATGCGAGACGTCGAACAGGCCGGCCTTCTCGCGGGTGTGCAGGTGCTCCTTGAGAATGCCGGTCGGATATTGCACCGGCATGTCGTAGCCCGCGAACGGCACCATCTTGGCGCCGAGTTCGACATGCAAAGCATGGAGCGGCGTGCGGAGCAAAACTTCGTTCGTATCGGTCATGGCGGCCCGGACAAAGAGGTTGGTACGGCGCGATCCGTCCAATGCGACGGAACCCGCGCCCCTCTGTCATCGGACCTGAGAGATTTCCCCCGGGCACTTGCCCGAGATTACCCCTTCGGTGAGAGCCGCCGATTTTGCGGCCCCGCTTTCCAGAAGTTCATCACCTTTGCGGTCCTTTTGCCTGAGAGTTTCCGGGGCGGTTGCTCCTTCGGCCCCCCAGCTTCGCCCAAAGGGCTATGCCGGGACGTCTCCCGCGAGGGATCGTATGCTTGCCGCACGACGCGCGCCTCACGGCGGGCTTGTGCGTTGGCGGGCATCATAAGGAGGGCCCTTAGGGAGTCAACGCGGGGGCCGGCGGTTCCGATGGGGAGGAATTGCCGAATTCCGGCCGTTCGGCCGGCACAAAGGTCGCGGGTCCGACTCCGGCGAGTAGAACCAGCAAATCCGCCGATACGGGTGCGTGCACCGCACCCAAGATCGTCGACAGGCGCCCGTCGGCGTCCGCAAGCGGAATCAAGAGGCGCTCCACCTCCATTTCCCGATTCGGCCAGCGATACTTGCCCCGAACATAAAGAGGCGCCCGTGTCGCAACCACGGTGTCGTAAGAAGCACGCAGACTTTCCTGCAAACCGGCACCTGCGATCGCACTCAACCGTTGGCCGGTCAAAGTCGCGCCATACGCCTTTTCCATCAATCCGCCGGTGAGCCTGAAGTAATAATCGTTCTCGTCGTGCAAGACGTCGAGCAAAAAGAGGGACTCAAACACCCAAGGGACCTGTGAGGCGCGAAAATCCCTGCGGTACGGCATGTCGCGGCCGCCGGCCAGCCGCTCGCAATGCGCGGCAAGCTTCACGAGACTGCAATGAGCTCCGCGCTCGACGAGTTCACGACTGTCCATCAAGAGCCCCCAACCCGCTATCGCCGCGCATAGGCCGCTCGCCAACAAACGCCGCGCGACACGCGCCATCCGTCTCGCCCGATCCCATGGCGCGAGGGAATAATTAGTCCATAAAAAAGTTATGGAAACCCTGCTGCCACGGCAGGGAAAAGCGCAATTTTACATGCGTCGCGGGATTTCGATGCCCAAAAGACCGAGAACTTTGGCCAAAGCGTCCACGGTGAGCCGGCACAGGCCGAGACGGGCGGCGCGCAGTTCCGCGTCCGGCTCCGACAAGATGTGATGCGCGGCATAGAAGCGGCTGAACAGCTGGGCCAGTTCGAAGGCGTATTCGCACAAGATGTTCGGCGCGCGCTTGTCCTCGGCCGCTGCCATCGCGTCGGGAAGCCCCAACAGCTGAAGAACCAGCGCCCGCTCCTCCGGCGAGCGGACAACCGGCGCCGCCGCGGCGAACCCTTCATCCTCGGCCTTGCGCAGGATCGATTGCGTGCGCACGGCGGCATATTGCAGGTACGGCCCGGTCTTGCCCTCGAAACGGGTGAAGCGCGCCGGATCGAACACATAATCGGTCAACCGGTAGTTCGAAAGATCGGCGAATTTCAGCGCCGCGATGCCGACCTTGCGGGCGATGTCGGCACGTTCCTCTTCCGGATATTCGCCCGCCAAGCCGGCTTCCGCGAGACGTTTTTGCGCCTCGTCCGTCGTCATGGCGATGAGATCGTAGAGTTTCATCACGCCGCCGGCGCGGGTCTTGAACGGCTTGCCGTCGTCTCCGTTCATCGTGCCGAAGCCCGCGTGCTCGAGAAGCGCCTTGCCGCAGAGCTGCGCCTTGCGGGCGGCGCGGAACACCTGCTCGAAATGGCCGTGCTGACGCTGATCGACGACATAAAGGATGAGGTCGGGGTCGTAGTGCTTCACCCGGTCCACGACGGTGGCCAGATCCGTCGTGCCGTAGAGCACCGCGCCGTCGGATTTCAGCAGCAGAAGCGGCGGCATTTCCTTCTTGTCGCCGGGTTCGGCGACATCGATGACCAGCGCGCCTTCGCTTTCCGCGGCCAGTCCGCGCCGTTTCAGATCCTCGATCATCGACGGAATCAACGGGTCGACGCTCGCCTCGCCGTTCCAAAGATCGAAGGCGACGCCGAGGCTGGAATATTCCCGCGTCAACCCTTGTTCGGAGACCTTCACGAAATGCCGCCACAAGGCGACGTAGCCCGGACGGCCGGCCTGCAGCTCCGCGGTGGCGCGGCGCGCCTCTTCCAGCCGCGCCGGATCGGCTTTGCAGGCCGCCGCCGCCGCGGGATAGATCTCCTCGAGATCGTCCATCGTCACCGGCGAGTCATCCGGGTACGGACCATTGAAATCCGCATCGAAATAGACCGGGGCAATGCCGCGCCGGCCTATTTCGCCGATAAGCTGCCCCATCTGCAGGCCCCAGTCGCCCAGATGCACGTCGCTGACGACGGTCCAGGCGTTGGCGCGGAACAGCCGCTGCAGACAATCGCCGATGATCGCCGAGCGCAGATGGCCGACATGCATCGGCTTGGCGACGTTGGGGCCGCCGAAATCGATGACCAGAGTCTTGCCGCGTCCCGTCTCCGGCACGCCGAGACGCCCGTCCCCGACCATGGCGCCGGCGCGTTCCGCCAGCGCAACATCGGTGACGTCCAGATTGACGAATCCCGGCCCCGCGATCTCGATCTTGGAAAACAGCGGGTTTACCTTTAGGCGATCCGCGACCTTCTGCGCGATCTGGCGAGGATTGGCGCGCGCTTCCTTCGCCGCAGCCAGCGCGCCGTTGCATTGGAACTGCGCCAGATCAGGACGATCGGAAGCCTGCACCTGCCCGAACTTCGCGGACAATCCTTCGGCCGCGAAAGCCGCCGACGCGACCGCGCTCAACTCCGCGGCAAGCGAGGTCATGGCTCGTAGTGCCCCATCTTCTTGTTGTATTCGACCTGCGCTTTGGTCAGCTGGAAGCCGACAAGCAGATGGTAATCGTAAGGCTGCTTCGTCCTATCCACCTGGAATTCCGTGGAATCGACCGTCGTGTTGGCGTCCACGACCGCGTCGCCGGCCCCAAACTGCAGCATTAGCCAATAGATCTTCTTGGCGGGAATATCGCTGCCGGTCGTCACCGCGACGTAATACGGGACGCGATAGGTCATCTCGGCGCCGCCCGGCGGACGGACCGCATGGAAGTAGAGCCGCAGCCGGGCATCCACGGTTTTGTCGCGCTTGGCGAAATCGCACCGCGTCGTCAC
>JAGWVX010000316.1 GCA_018970685.1 Alphaproteobacteria bacterium
ATGGGCCAGAACAAAGAAGGTTGTCTGACGCTTGGCGATCTCAAGCGCAAATATCCGAAGGCGCCCGCCGCTGTCGTCGCGCAGGCAGCCGGTGCTCGCGCAGCATCCTGCAGGTAACGAGAAGGGCGTGCTGGCTGCGCGTTTCGCTAAGGCGATGCGCGCCTGCGGGGCGCCGTGGCCGGGCGCCGTGGCGGTTTCTGGTGGTAGCGATTCTCTGGCGTTGATGTTTCTGCTGCGCGATTGGACGAAGCAGGCGGGCTTTCCGCTTCCTGTCGTGTTGTGTGTCAATCATGCGCTCCGCCCGGAATCTGCTGCAGAAGCTAGGCAGGTCTCACGTTGGGCAAAAGAGGCCGGGCTGAAAGTGCGTCTTCTCAAACACGAGGGTAAAGTTCCCGTCGCGTCGATCGAAGCTGCGGCGCGTGGGGTGCGCTACCAGTTGATGGGCGCTTGGGCGAAGAGAAACGGCCTCAAGGCGGTCTACGTCGGCCACACACAAGACGATCAGGCGGAGACGTTTTTGCTTAGACTGGCTCGCGGCAGTGGCGTCGACGGACTCTCTGCAATGCATGCGGTTGCACCTTATCCCGTAGAAGGCCTTCGAGAGTTGAGACTTGTCCGGCCGTTGCTCACCTTCGAGAGAGAGAGCCTTCGCGATTATTTACGTAGTCGGGATCACGCTTGGCTGGATGATCCGATGAATGATGATCCGCGCTTTTCCCGGGTGAAGGTCAGAAAGGTCTGGCCGGCGCTGGAAGCCGCTGGGCTTAGCAAGACTCGCATCGCTGACGCCGCCGCCCATTTGGCCCGTGCGCGGGCGGCGCTCGATACGGTCAGCGAAGCTGTCTTGGCTCGTGCATGTCGCCTCTGCGAAGGCGGGGTGCTGCTGGATTCTGTCGCACTGACCAAGGCACCGCGCGAGGTAGGTCTTCGGGCGCTGGCGATGGTGCTGATGACGGTCTCGGGTAGCCCTTATCGCCCTCGCTTCGAAAAGTTGGAGCGCCTCTTCGACAACCTCGCCGAAGGCAAGCTTGGCGGGGGGCGGACGTTACATTGTTGCCGGATTGCACCAGCGTCGCAAGCGAACGATATTTTTGGCCGTGGTTCTGTACACGTCAAGCGGGAAGAATTCAGAAGTAAAGCAAGGAAAAACAAGGGCTAGGCCGTTAAAACGCGTTCTTAAGACCATTAGGGCAATGTCGTTGCTGGCGCGACATAAATTCCTTAACGTTTCTAAATATGGCAATGCGGTAGAAACACCCTATCTATAGAAACAGGCTGTTACCCGATTCATTGCCTTAAGCACCCGTAGAAAGAAGGCTCCCTTGAACAACCTTCGCAATTTGGCGCTCTGGATACTCATCGCGCTGCTGTTGGTACTTCTATTTAACCTGTTCCAGGGAACCGGCCAACATCCCAACGCGTCGGTCATCACCTATACTCAGTTTGTCCAAGAGGTGTCGCAAGGTGACGTTAAGAAGGTCACTGTTCAGGGCGACCAGGTCCACGGGGAATTGGCAAGCGGGCAGCAATTCACAACTACCGTACCGACGAACGATCAGTCGTTGTGGTCGACGATGAAGGCGCACAACGTCAACATTTCCATCGCACAGGCTGACGACGGCATGCCGACGCTACTTAGCGTTCTAGTCAATTGGTTCCCAATGCTGTTGTTAATCGGTGTTTGGGTGTTTTTCCTGCGGCAAATGCAGGCGGGTGGCGGTAAGGCTATGGGCTTCGGCAAGTCGCGTGCGAAGCTGTTGACGGAGCGCCAGGGCCGCGTGACATTCGAGGACGTTGCCGGTGTTGACGAGGCCAAAGACGATCTGAAGGAAATCGTCGATTTTCTGAAAGATCCGCAGAAATTCCAACGATTGGGCGGGCGTATTCCCAAGGGCGTATTGCTTGTGGGACCGCCCGGCACAGGTAAGACCTTGCTGGCGCGTGCTATTGCCGGCGAGGCGAATGTTCCCTTCTTTACGATTTCGGGTTCCGACTTTGTGGAGATGTTCGTCGGCGTCGGCGCCAGCCGCGTGCGCGATATGTTCGAGCAGGCCAAGAAGAATGCGCCATGCATTGTTTTCATCGATGAAATCGATGCGGTGGGGCGTCATCGTGGTGCCGGCTTGGGCGGCGGCAATGACGAGCGCGAGCAGACTCTGAACCAGTTGCTAGTGGAGATGGACGGCTTTGAGTCCACCGAAGGCGTGATTCTCATCGCCGCCACTAACCGGCCGGACGTGCTAGATCCCGCACTGCTGCGGCCGGGCCGTTTCGATCGTCACGTTGTGGTGCCCAATCCCGATCTGGGCGGCCGTGAAAAAATTCTGCGCGTGCACATGCGCAAAGTGCCGTTGGCGCCGGATGTTGATCCCCGCGTGATCGCGCGCGGTACGCCGGGCTTCTCAGGCGCTGATTTGGCCAATCTTGTGAACGAAGCGGCTCTGCTTGCTGCCCGCCGCGGCAAGCGTGTTGTCACCATGAGCGAGCTTGAAGAAGCCAAGGACAAAGTCTTGATGGGCGCCGAGCGGCGCTCAATGGCGATGACCGAGGAAGAGAAAAAGCTTACAGCCTATCACGAGGGCGGGCATGCGATTGTGGCTCTGAATGTGAAGGGGTCCGATCCAATTCATAAGGCTACAATCATCCCCCGCGGCCGCGCGCTTGGCATGGTTATGCGCCTTCCGGAACGAGACCAGCTCTCCGTTACGCGTGAAAAGATGTTGTCCGACTTGTGCGTGGCCTTTGGTGGACGCATCGCCGAAGAGCTGGTCTTCGGCCACGATAAGGTCACTACCGGCGCGATGAGCGATATTGAACAGGCGACGCGTATGGCGCGGGCCATGGTCACGCGGTTCGGTATGTCGGATGAGCTCGGCCCGATTGCCTACGCCGAGAATCAAGAAGAGGTTTTCCTCGGCCACAGCGTTTCCCGCACGCAGAATATTTCCGAAGCGACGGCCCAGCGCATCGACGCTGAAATTCGCCGTATCATTGACGATTGCTATCAGCGTGCGCACCAGATCCTCAGCGAACGGATGAGCGATCTGAACGTACTGGCGCGCGGACTTCTAGAATACGAAACGCTGTCGGGCGACGAGATCGTGGCTCTGCTCAAGGGCATTCCGCCAGTGCGCACGCCTTATGAGGAGCCGGAACCGCAGCGCGGGTCCGGTCCCAGCGTGCCGCAGGCCGGGCGCCCGCGTGGGCCGGGGATAATCGCGCCGGAGCCCCAGCCGGGCCGCTGAGGCTGTCCTTCTCAAGGAGAAGAGGCGCAGTGAGCTGGTCTCCAGCCGTCTTCGGTATCTTGAATATCTCGGAGGATTCGTTCTCTGACGGAGGGCGATACCTGCTGCCGGCTGCCGCTGTTGCCCATGCGGAGAAACTCGTAGCGGACGGCGCCGCGGTGCTTGATCTTGGCGCCGCCGCCAGCAATCCGGACGCCCGGCAGATTTCACCCGAGGTGGAAATTGCACGGCTTGCGCCGGTTGTCGCCACACTAAAGCGTAAAGGCGTGGCGATTTCCGTCGACAGTTTTTCGGCTGAGGTGCAGCGCTGGGCTTTGGCCGAGGGCGTGGCCTACGTGAACGACATTCAGGGGTTTCCGGACGCTGCGCTTTATCCAACGCTTGCCGCGGCCAGCGCGAAACTGATTGTCATGCACTCCGTACAGCAGAGGGGAAGTGCCACTCGCGTGGAGGTTTCCCCCGACGAGATATTCGATCGCATCCTGCGCTTCTTCGAGCGACGCATCGCGGCCCTG
>JAGWVX010000317.1 GCA_018970685.1 Alphaproteobacteria bacterium
CGCTCCTCGGCGCCCCGATCGCCACCGTTCGCGTCGGGATGAAACCGCTTCACAAGCTCCTTATACCGCGCCTTGATTTCGTTCAAGGTCGCCGAACAATCGAGGTTCAAGACGTCGAAAGCCTGACGCTGCAGCCGTGTCAAAACCCGCTGCGGACGGCGCGGGGCAGGGTTCACCTCGGTCTCTGCAAAAACCGCATAGCCGTCCTCGACATGATAGTTGCCGCGCCCGCCCGGCAGGCCGGCCGCCCGTTTGCCGAGCGGCCAGGTCGGCCGGTGGCCTACGATCGCCTCATTGCGGAAGCGCTCGATCTCCGCCTCGCTCATGCCTGCGAAATAATCCCACTTCTCGTTGTGCGCGCGGGCATGGGCCAGGCACAGCCAGATATAGGTCGATAGGGCCTCGCGGCTTTTCGGTACCCGGAAGGCGCCTTCCTCGCGGCAGCCGGCGACGGCACACGGACGAACCTTGACGGCCGGCTCCAGCTTGACGTCCGGTTTGATCCTGATGTCGACGCCCAGTCGCGGGCTGTAACGCGGTTTCGTCATGAATGAATTATGGGATCGAACTGTGAAAAAACAAGAAAACGAATTACTTGACAGAACGCGCGCCGCAGGAGACGCCTTTATTATGAGTATGACCGACACGATTCAGCGCAAACTTGCCGCCGCTTTGGCGCCGACGGAAATCGACATCGAAGACGACAGCGCGCGCCATCGGGGACATGCCGGACACCGCCACGGCGATGAAACGCATTTCAAGGTGCGGATCGTTTCCGCCGCCTTCGCGGGATTGTCGCGCGTCGAGCGCCAGCGCCGCGTTTATGCCGTTCTTGCCGAAGAAATGAAGTCGCATATCCACGCCTTGAACCTCACGACACTCACGCCTGCGGAAGCAGAGCAATAAGCAGTCTATCGCCTGTCGCGAACGGACGGCGGGCATCAGCCGGCCGCGGCTTTCTCGCCGCTGCCGTTGTGGGCCTTTTCGGGAGGCGTGATCCGCAGCGCCGTGATCTGGTTGCGTTGACGGCGCAGGATTTCGAATTTGTAGCCGTAGAAGGCGAAACGCTGTCCGACGTCGGGAATGGTCCTGGCTTCGTGGATCACCAGTCCCGCCAAGGTCGTCGCTTCGTCATCGGGCAGGCTCCAGTCCAGGGCTCGGTTGGCGTCGCGGATCGTCGTCACGCCGTCGATATAGAAGGATCCGTCCGGCTGCGGGCGGATGCCGGGCTGCGCCATGGCGCCGTGCTCGTCCGGAATGCGGCCGAACACTTCGTCGAGAATGTCCTCGCGGGTCACCAGCCCCAGGATCACGCCGTATTCGTCCACCACCAACGCGAAATGCGACCGCCGCTCGCGGAATGCGTCGAGCAATTCCTCCAGCGCCATGGTCTCCGGCACAAACCAAGGCGGCGTAATGAGCGCATCGATGTCCAGGCCTCTTAAGGCCCCCTGGTTGGCGAGAACCGCGCGGACGACGTCTTTGGTGAACAGTACGCCGACGATGTTCTCGGGCTGGTCGCGCCAGACGGGCACGCGCGCGTGATGCGTCGCCATGAGCGCTCTGACGACTTGCTCGGCGCTCTGGTCGGCCGATACGGTCATCATGTTCTTGCGATGGATCATCACATCGCCGACGCTGAGTTCGCGCAGATCCAGCACGCCGCTGATCATGTCGCGGCTCTCGCGCTCGACAGAACCTTCCTGGTGGCGCAGGAAGACCGTCCCGCGGATTTCGTCATGCGCCAGCGCGGCGGTTTCAACGTCTTCTTTCTTTACGCCGAACAGGCGCAACAGGCGCCAGACGACACCCTGAACCGACGCGACAACCGGAGCCAGAACACCCACGACATATTTGAGCGGCCCCGCCACGGCCAGTGCGAAGCGATCTGTGCGCACGATGGCGAGCGTTTTCGGCAGCACCTCGGCGAAAACAAGGACAAGCAGCGTCATCAGCAGCGTCACGACCGGCACCACGCGATGCCCTAACCGGTCCTCCAGCACCGATGTCGCCAGTGACGACGCCAGAATGTTGACGAATGTATTGCCCAGCAGCAGCGCGCCGATCAGCCGTTCGCGGTTGCCTACCAGCACGTTGACGGCTGCCGCCGCCGGCACTCCGTCTTTTTCAAGTTGATGCATCTTGCCGCGCGAAACCGCCGTCAGCGCCGTTTCGGAACCGGCGAAAAAGGCTCCGGCGATGACCAAGGCAATAATCGCAAGGAAATTGACTGCGAGTATCATGTCCATGACGGAATCCTCGATGCAGGGGACGAAGTATACATCCCTCGCACGGTCGAAAGTTTGGAAAATCAATGCGACGCGAGGATGTCCCCCACGACGTCCATCGGCACGTCGCGCGACACGAAGGCTTGGCCGATGCCTCGCACCAGCACAAAGGCCAGCTTGCCGTCTTTGGCCTTTTTGTCGTGCGCCATGTGTTCGAGAAGAACGTCGACGGTCGGCCGGTCCCCGGGAACCTCGGCGACGGATGTCGGCAAACCCACGGCTTTCAGATGCCGTGTGAAACGGTCGGCGTCCTGCCCGCTGCACAGCCCAAGTTTCGCGGACAGATGGAAAGCCAGGACCATCCCCACTGCGACGCCTTCGCCGTGCAGCAGCCGATCCGAGAACCCGGTCGCAGCTTCCAGCGCGTGGCCAAAGGTATGACCGAGATTGAGAAGGGCGCGCTCTCCGGACTCGCGCTCGTCGCGCGCCACGATATCCGCCTTCATGCCGCAGGAATGCGCCACGGCATGCACCATGGCGGCATCTTCGCCTGCCAACGCCTTGGCGCCGTTCGCCTCCAGCCATTCGAAAAATACGGCGTCGCCCAATGCTCCGTACTTGGCAACCTCGGCATAGCCCGCGAGCAGTTCGCGCCGGGGCAGGGTCGAGAGCACGCTCGTATCGGCCAGGACGATTTTCGGCTGATGGAACACGCCGACGAGATTCTTGCCCTCCGTGGTATTGATCGCTGTCTTGCCACCGACCGAGGAGTCGACCTGCGCCAGCAATGTCGTCGGGATCTGCGCGAAATCGATGCCGCGTTTCAGCACCGCCGCGGCAAAGCCCGTCAGATCGCCGATCACGCCGCCGCCGAGCGCCACGACCAATCCACCGCGGTCGACGCCAACCGTCAGCAATGCACTGCATAGCCTTTCCAACCAGCGGAAACTTTTCGTGCTTTCGCCCGCGTCGAGCACGATCGGCCGGGCATCGATCCCGGCGCCTTTCAAGGAACCCACAAAAGGATCCAGATGCAGTCCGGCGACATTCGCATCGGTAACGACCGGCACGGGCCCGCGCGCGAATGGCAAGAGCAATTTTCCGGCATTCGCTGCGACGCCTGCGCCGACATGGATGTCATAGCCGCGAGCGCCGAGATTTACCGTGATGCGTTCGCTCATGCGTCCTCGCAGATTCCACGTGCCGCCAGCGCCTTCACAATGCGCTCCACCGTTTCGCCGTGGGGTCCGTTTTCGCTTTCCACCGTCAGATCGGCAAGGACATAAATTGGCTCGCGCACCATCAGCAGCTTCTCGATGATTTCCCGCGGATTACCGGCCTTGAGGAGCGGTCTGTCGTCCTTGCGCTGCACCCGCGCCAATAGGACGTCCACCGGCGCCTTGAGCCATACGGAGAAGGCATGTTCCGCCATGCGTTCGCGGGTGTCGGCATCCATAAAGGCGCCACCGCCGGTCGCCAGAACATGCGGCGGCTCCGCGAGCAAGCGGCCGATGACCTTGCGT
>JAGWVX010000318.1 GCA_018970685.1 Alphaproteobacteria bacterium
TCGAAGCGGCGGGCTCGCCGGAGAAGAAGAACTGGCCCTTGTATTATGCGCGCGCAATTTCGGAACAGCAGTCGAACAACTGGAACGCCGCGGAAGCCGATCTCAAGGAGGCGCTGACACTCAGCCCCGACGAACCGCAGGTGTTGAACTACCTCGGCTACAGCTGGGTCGACCAGCACCGCCATATCCCCGAAGCGTTGGCCATGCTGGAAAAGGCACGGGCGCTGGCGCCGCAGGACGGCTATGTGATCGACAGCGTCGGCTGGGCCTATTTTCGTCTCGGGCGGTACAAGGATGCCGCGAGGGCCTTGGAAGACGCGATCTTGCTGGTACCCGGCGATCCGACCATCAACGATCATCTAGGGGACGCTTATTGGATGATCGGCAAAAAGCTGGAGGCACGCTTTCAGTGGAACCATGCCCTGGCTTTTGGCGCCGCGGGGGACGAAAAGGCGAAGATCGAGAAGAAGCTGCAGGTCGGGCTCAACCGTGACGACCGTTCTTGACGCTGTTCGCGAATTCGCGCCCGCCAAAATCAATCTGTTTCTGCACGTCGGAGATAAGCGCGCCGACGGTTATCACGCGTTGGAAAGCTTGGTGGTCTTCGCGGCGGCCGGCGATGTTCTGACCTTTGCCGGCGCCGACGAGCTATCCCTTTCGGTTGACGGCCCATTCTCCGACGCTCTAAGCGGCGATCCGGACAATCTGGTTACCAGGGCGGCCAGGGCGCTGGCCGCGCAAACGGGAACGAGCAAAGGCGCGCGGATCGCCCTGACTAAAAACCTGCCGGTTGCCTCGGGTATAGGCGGTGGGTCCGCTGATGCAGCGGCAGCGCTGCGGGGTTTGGCGCGGTTGTGGGATTTGACGGTGAAATCCGACGATCTCCGCAAGATCGGCGAGACGTTGGGTTCCGACATCCCGGTCTGCATCGACTGTGCGACGGCATGGATGGAAGGGCGCGGCGAAGCCGTGACGCCGCTGAGCGAGATGCCGCCGGTGCCGATGGTACTGGTTAATCCCGGCGTCGGCGTACCGACCGGGAAGGTCTTTGCCGCTTTGAAAGAACGCCGCGGCGTCGGCCACAGCCGTCCACCGCTCATAACAAACGCGGCCGGCTTGGTAGCTTATCTGAACACGGCAGCCAACGATCTCGAGGCGCCTGCGCGCACCATTGCACCCGTCGTCGGCGAGGTGTTGGACGCACTTGCCAATCGGCCCGGCGCGTTGCTGACACGTATGTCGGGCAGCGGCGCAACGTGTTTCTCGCTGTTTGAAAGCGCCGATGCAGCTGCCGGCGCCGCGGCGATTTTGCGCCGCAATCAGCCCGGCTGGTGGGTCGCAGACACAACGATGGCGCCACGACCCGTTTGACGCACGGCGCCTCGGTTGCCGGCTAATATGCCCGTTCGACGCAAAAATCTGCAATGTCGGCCAGCACGTCGCGTGTCTCGCTGGGAGCAACGGCCGATAGCGCTTGGCGCGCCTGATTGGCATAGCTGCGTGCCCGCGCCATGGTTTCCGATATCGCGCCGGTCTCTTCCACAAGTGTGATGGCGCGGTCGAGGTCGCTCTCGCCCTGTGGGCCGGTTTCGATGCTGCGGTTCCAGAAGCGGCGCGCCGTGTCGTCGGCGCGGACGTAAGCGATGATCACCGGCAGCGTCACTTTGCCCTCGCGGAAATCGTCGCCGACGGATTTGCCCATCAGCGCCTGACGGCCGGAGTAATCGAGGGCGTCGTCGACCAGCTGGAAAGCGATTCCGAGATTGTCGCCGTATCTGCGCATCGCGGCAATGTAGTCGGCTGAGCGCGATGCCAAAACCGCGCCGGCTTCGGCGGCGGCGGCGAACAAGGTGGCTGTCTTGGCGCTGACCACGCGCAAATAATGCTCTTCCGTCGTCGCCAAATTGTTCGTGGACTTCAGCTGCATCACTTCGCCTTCGGCGATAACCGCCGAGGCGCCGGCCAGAATATCCAATACGGCGAGTTCGCCGGTTTCAACCATCAGCTGGAAGGCGCGGCTGAAAAGATAATCTCCGACCAGCACGCTCGGTTTGTTGCCCCAGACGATATTGGCCGAGACTTTCCCACGGCGCAGGGAACTCGCGTCCACCACGTCGTCGTGCAGCAGTGTGGCGGTGTGGATGAACTCAACAGACGCGGCAAGCCTGATATGGCCGCTACCTTCATAACCGGCCATATGCGCGGCCGCGAGCGTCAACAGCGGACGCAGCCGCTTGCCGCCGGAATCGATCAGATGGCGGGCGAGGTCGGGGATCAGGTTGACCGTGCTGCCCAGACGCTCATGAATCAGAGCGTCCGTCGCGCGCATGTCTGCGGAGACCAAGGCGAGCAACCGCTCGACGGGCGAAACGCCAGAATCCTTGTTGTTTGACTTGCGAAGCTCCGGCGCAAGCATGACCTTCCCCGAAAGAGACTTGCCGGAGGTGCCCGGCGGCGTGACATTGGAAGGCTGCTTGAGCGCGGTCAAGCGGGCGGTGCTAGGGTAATTCCCTTACGTTGCCAGGAGACCCCATGCGCGCCGTCCTCAAAACCAACAACCCGGTGCAGTTGAGCTTTGCGGAAGTCCTTCTTATGGATGCCGGAATTCGCGCCGTCGTTTTCGATGGCGAGATGAGCGTCATGGATGGCAGCTTGGGCGTATTACCCCGGCGATTGATGGTGGCCGATGAGGATTTCGACCGCGCCATGGCGGTTCTGCGCGATGGCATGGAGGAGAATCTGCCAGAGGACGGGGTGGTGTGACGGAAAGCAGCGAGGACCGGTTTTTAGGGGGACGCCTGACTGTGCGTCAGCCTGTGGATGGTTTTCGGGCTGGATTGGACGCCGTGATGTTGGCGGCGGCTATTCCTGCGGCTCCCGGCGACGACGTTTTGGAGCTCGGTGCTGGCACGGGCGTCGCCAGCCTGTGCTTGGCCCATCGAATCGAAAACGCGACGATAACCGGGTTGGAGATCGACGAGCGTCTTACCGACACGGCAAACGCAAATGCCTCGGCAAATGGTATGACGTCGCGTGTTTTGTTCGTTACCGGCAATGCACTCGATCCGCCGGCCGCGTGCCGCAAACCTTTTAATCACGTTTTCTGTAATCCGCCGTTCCACGAAGGCCAGGTTTCGCCCGACGCAGCGCGTGCTCGCGCCTTGCAGGATGAGGGACGTTTGGCCGATTGGCTGGCTGCGGGGCTGAAGCGCACGGCAACCGGAGGTACGTTCACGCTGATCTTACGGGCCGACCGGCTCGGCGAGGCGTTGGCCGCTCTGCCGGCACGCGGCGCAGCCATCTTCCCGCTTTGGCCGCGGGCCGGCGAGACCGCCAAGCGCGTCATCGTTCAGCTCCGCAATGGCGCCCGCACGCCGCTCGCCGTCCTGCCGGGGTTGCTGTTGCACGAGGCCGACGGACGCTACACGAAGGAAGCGGACGCGGTGCTGCGTGACGGCGCTTCGCTTGCCCTGGATTCGCGGCGCCTATAGGTTCCGCCCGCCGCCGAAGAGAGCCGAATCGTGGCCAAAACCTTCCAGGACTTGATCCTTACGCTCCAGAATTACTGGGCAAAGCAGGGCTGTTTGATCCTGCAGCCTTATGACGTCGAGATGGGGGCGGGAACCTTCCACCCCGCGACGACCCTGCGGGCGCTCGGCCCACGGCCGTGGCGGGCCGCCTATGTGCAGCCGTCGCGCCGCCCCAAGGACGGGCGCTACGGCGAGAACCCGAACCG
>JAGWVX010000319.1 GCA_018970685.1 Alphaproteobacteria bacterium
TGCTGAACGAAGAAGGGCTCAAGGCCCTGGCGTCGCGGACGCTGGACACCAGCAATCCGGATCTTTCGCTGCTCACCAGACAGAACGAACGGCCGGCCGGCTTCTACGTCTGGCTTACCTACGCGCCCGGTACCTTGGCCGCGGCAGTAACCCTAGTGCTTGAAAGGATGTCGCTGCCGCCATACGACGGCGTGCCGATTTTCACACGCGCGACGACGAGCGACGGGCTTCGCTTCACGGAGGCCCTCGGTTTTCAGAAAGGCGCCCGAGTCTACGGCATCGACGCGCCTCATCTGTATTATTACGAGCGGTCGACCCCGAAGACGACCAATGCACCACTTTACGACAGCTATCGCAGCGGCACCGCAGGCCGCACGTTGTCGGTGACGGTCGCGCGGGATTTCAATGACTGGCTGAAGGTGGCGAGCATCCGCAGCGCCGTTTATCTCGGCGAGCAGGAATGCCCCTATGAGGAGGAATTCGACGGCAACGATTTTACCGCAATTCACCTCATCGGTTATGTAGGCGACGAGCCGGCGGGATGCATCCGCATCCGCCACTTCGCGGATTTTTCAAAAATCGAGCGGATGGCGGTGCGGAAGGAATTCCGCACCACACGGCTTTCGTTTCAGCTGGCGCGGGCGGCGATCGAACTTTGCCGCACCAAAGGCTATCGCCGGCTTTACGGCCATGCGCAGCGCCGTCTGATGAATTTCTGGAGCCGGTTTGGTTTTGTGCCGCTTCCGGGCGGCAGAGAACTGGTCTTCTCGGACTTCGACTATGTGGAAATGGTGCTCGATACCGAGCCACATCCCAATGCGATTACGCTTGGCACGGATCCCTATGTGATCATCCGGCCGGAAGGGCGCTGGCACGAACCAGGTGTCCTGGAGCGTTCGGCGGCCCGGCCGGTATCGCGGCCTTCAGCAAGGGATGACACGCCGTGAATGTCGTTCTGGATTTCAGACGGTATCGCGAACGGCAGTTCGCACCGCCGCTCATATTCGTCGACCTGCAGGAAGAACAGCCTGCGTCCGCGGAAATGCCCAGAAGCGAGCAGGCGACTGCGACGATTTCGCAATGCCGCAGGCTGCTGTCCCACGCCAGAGCGGAAGGATGGCCGGTGGCATTTACGCGCTTGTTTCGAAAAGGCCGGGCCGGCGCCAATTCCCGGTCGCCGCGCTGGATCAGCGGGTTCGAACCTCGGCGCACGGATATGCTATTCGATAGAGAGGCATTGTCCTGCTACGCCAGCACGGAGTTTGCCGACGCCATGGATGCAGCGGGGGGCGCCTTCGCTCTCGCCGGTTTCAGCGACGACGCCTGCCTGTCAACCTTAATAGACGCAGCCCGTCACGGCCATCACGTCGGGCTGGTCAGCGACGCTTTGGCAAGCCAGCCGCTGCCGGGTTTCGATCCGGTGGAAAGTCACCGCGCAATCACCGCGCTCGCCAGCCGATATGCGACCGTTGTGACGTCGGAGCGCTGGATTGAGGCCTCCGGGGGCGACGGCGGCGCAAGGGATGTGTTTCGCGCCCAAGGCTAGTGGGCAGGGCCGGTGGCGCGCGGCGTGGCTGCCTTTCGCCGGGCTTCTGCGACGAGGGCCGCGTTCCCGCGCGAGGCGGAAATATGTAAATAATGTCAACATATTGTTGCGGTGTATCTGATGCCGGTGACGGGATGCGATGGCGCACCGCGGCGTGGGCAGCCGACGCCAAGCAGCGAAATCCTTTACAGCTCGTTCACCATCAACCGATTTGCGACGTCCCAACTGTTTTTTCATCAAATGGCAGCACTGTGATGGGGTCCAGAAAAACCCGGGGTCGGAGCCGTCAGTGTCGGGGAGACGCGGAAACACAAGTGCCGTCGCGACGGCGAAGCCGCGCTGGTGTCGTCCGCGCGAACGTGAAGCGACGCGGCTCGCGATTCTGGATGCCACGCAGCGCCTTATCAATGCGCACGGGCCGGATGCGCTGACGCTCAGCGCCATCGCGGACGAAGCCGGTCTCGCGCGCGCGACGTTGTACGGATATTTCTCGAGCAAGCGACAACTTCTGGCTCAGCTGAACGGCGAAGAAGTCCCGGAACCGTCGGCGTCCCCCGACGAACAGGTGACCGAAGAGGAGGACCTCCAGGCCGAGGTAATCCCGGAGCCGCCGGCAGAGGCCGAACCGCAAAGGCGAGACAGCGAGCCCGAGCCAGAGGACATTGCCGAGCCGCCGGCGGCCAAGGAAGAAATACCGGAGGCGGCGCAGCCGGCGCCAAATCATATTGTCGTCGAGCCGTCCGGCGATGAAACTAAAACGGCTGGCGCGTCTTCAGGCGTATCCGATAACGGCGCCGATTACGCGGCGGCGATGCGGCTGCAGGCCGAGGAACTGGACAGGCTGGCCAAGCGCGTCATCGTTCCGAAATCGATGGTGCGCGACGGAACGGATATCGTCATCACGCGTCTGGAAGGCCGCGTCCGAATGATTGAAAAAACGGTCACGGACCTGGAAGCGCGCCACGGCCAGGACGCAAAGGATCTATCGGACCGCATCGACGCCGCGATGGATGCCGTGCGGCAGCTTCAACGGCGATTGGAGGATGCCAACGGCAAACACCAACTGGCGCTGGCGGAAGTACGGCTTGACGTTCACAACTTGGCAAATGCCGGCAACAGCGCTGTGGCGAAACCGGCGGCTTTTTGTGCCGAACCCGCCGCCGACTTGGTCGAACCGGTTTTGGCGGATGCCGATACGCCGACATCGGAGCCTTCGGCGATGTTTTCATATCCGGACGAGCCGGTTTCCGAAGCGATTCAACGGGCTTATCTTTCTTCGGCGCGCCGCGCAGCAATAGAAGCCGTCCAACAAGCGTCGACACGGGACAATTCCAAGGCGGCCGCTTGGCAAGCAAAATGGCCTTGGCTGTTGGGTATTCTCATATTGGCCGCCGCCACGCTCGGCGCCGTCATCGGCACGCGCCATCACGCGCCCATCGGCGACAGGGCAAACAGCCGTGAAAGCCGACAATCGGTCGCGCAACCGACCGACGGACAGGGGACGACGTTCGCGTCGGACCGTCTCGCGGCTATGGCAGCAGGCGGAAATGCAACGGCGCAGCTCATCCTTGGAATAAGGCTGCTGAACGGCGCGGGCATGGCAATAAACATAGAGAAGGCGGCAATCTGGCTGCAGCATGCGGCCGAAAATGGGCAGCCGGTCGCACAGGAAAGCCTCGGCGTGCTTTATCAGACCGGCACAGGCGTTGTCGCCGATATGTCGAAGGCCGTGCATTGGTACGAAGCCGCCGCCCGGCATGGAAACGTCAAGGCCATGGCCAACCTCGCCAAGGTTTATGCCGGAGGTTCGGGAGAAGCGGCGGATTTTACGAAAGCCGTGCAATGGTTCACGCGCGCGGCCAAATTGGGGGACGTCGACTCCCAGTTCGATCTTGCGGTGTTGTTCGAGCGCGGCGAGGGCGCGAACCGCAGTCTGACCAACGCCTATGCTTGGTACTCCATTGCGGCCAAACAAGGCGACCGGGATGCCGCCGGGCAAGCCGTCATCATAGCCGCTCAGCTTTCACCGCAAGAATTGCTCGCGGCGAAAAAAGCCGTCGCGGACTTTCGGCCAGCCCCCATCGATCATCGCGCAAACGACATGCCCACGACGGCAGGGCAACCCGGCCGGCGCCGCTAGTCGATCAACTTTGGGCGTACGGCTGTTAAGCGGCCGCTTTCGGGTCC